>JBGTKR010000209.1:0-10687 GCA_041744535.1 Pyrinomonadaceae bacterium | reverse complement strand
GGAGATATTTATATTCAAACGGGATAAAAGGTCGGCACTCCCTGTTTTTGTTGTAACTCCGCGAGAGGTATTTTTGGCAACGGTTAAACCCGCTCCGGCGATGACAAAAGCCGAAGCGGTGGAGACATTAAAGGTTTTGACGGGACTTGAACCCGTTCCGGCAACGTCTATGTAATTTTTGTGATGAGTCGAGATTTGCAAGGCTTTTTCCTGCATCACGCGAGCCATTCCTGCCAGTTCCTCAAAAGTTTCGCCCTTGCTTCCCAACGCTACCAGACAACCCGCAATTTGCGAACGATTTGCATCCCGGTCGGTCAACGCACGAAAAAATTCCGCCGAATCTTTAAACGGCAAATTTTCTCCACGCATAAGTCGCACGAGGAATTCGTAAAGCGGTGTGTCTGCCTTGCTGTTTACAGGAAACATCGGGGCATCAATGAGCCAATCTGAACCGGACATAGTTTTTTGATTATACTCCGCGAAAGCGAAAATGTAGATTGAGCAGGTTGGAAATGAGTGTGAATTTTCAGGAAAAGCGTGGTAATAAAAAAGCAAGAGATGCGAAATCTCTTGTATATACTATCTCAAATATTAAGGAAGTTTTGCAAGAGTTTTTTTCCTTCGCTCGTTAAAATTGATTCGGGATGAAACTGAACGCCTTCTATTTGCAGGATTTTATGACGCAAGCCCATAATTAATTTATCTTCAGTTTCGGCGGTAATTTCCAGACATTCCGGCAAACTTTCGCGTTCAACAACTAATGAATGATAGCGTCCCGCCTCAAAATTATTTTCCAAATCTTTAAAAACGCCTTTTTTATTATGCTGAATTTTTGCAGGTTTGCCGTGAACAGGACTTGCCCGCACGACCTTGCCGCCAAACACCTGCCCGATTGCCTGATGTCCGAGGCAAACTCCTAAGATCGGCAATTTTTCGGAAAAATGTTCTAAGACCGATAAACTAATTCCCGCATCATCCGGCGTTCCGGGTCCGGGAGAGATGAGAATCTTTTCGGGTTTGAGACCGTTTTCAATTTCTTCAACCGTTATTTCATCATTACGAAAAACCTTCATTTCCGCACCGAGTTCGCCCAAATACTGCACGAGGTTATATGTAAATGAATCGTAATTATCTATGATTAAAAGCATAATTTGTAAAAGGCAAAAAAAGGCAGAAACCCGACAGTTATGGAGGGTGCGTTTAGCATCTAACCAAGTATGTTTGCCAACAGCACCCTTGTTGACACGCGGGTTTCTGCCTTATTTAAGCATTTCGGCAACTTTTTCGTTTCCGTTTTTCTTTGCCCAAAACAAAGCATCTTCGCCGTTTTTATTTTTTATGGATTTATCCGCTCCATTTTCAAGTAAAATTTTAACAATATCCTGACGCACTTGCGGATTAAGAGATTTGTTCGATGCGGCATAAAGTAAAGCCGTCGAATCATTTAGTTCCCGTTTGTTGACATCCGCACCGTTTTCTATTAGTTTTTTGATAAATTCGGGATTTGCATCGCTTCTGATGACGGCTTCCGCCAGCGGAAAAGAACCTTCGCTGTCGGCAATGTTCGGGTCGGCTTTGTTATTCAAAAGTTTTTCCGCCAGATCGAAATTTCCCTTAACAATTGCCTGATAAAGCGGAGTTTGATTTCTTATCAATTTATAAGTTCCCGTAACATTTACATCGGCGTTTTTTTCTAAAAGCACCTCGACGATCTCGTTTTTGTCCTGCAAAACCGCCGTATGCAGAGGTGAATTTCCATTTTCGTCCGGCATATTTATATCCGCTTTTTCGATCAGAATTTCGGCGATCTTCGGGTCTTTTTCTCGAATCGCATAAACGAGTGCGGTATCGCCTTTTTCATTTTTTGCATTCGGATCTATGCCCGCCTGCAAAAATGCTTTAACAACCTGTCCGTCTTCGAGTCTGATGGCTCTGAAAAATTCCTTTTCAGTATATTGATAGCCCCGCAATTTTAACATATTCCGCGTCATTTCCGGTGTTGATTCATCGGAACGCTGTTCGCAGCCGATAAAAGAAAAGGTTAAAAATAAACAAAATATAAACAATAAAATTTTAATAAGCATTCAGTAACTCCAGAAAACGAGATGTTAAAACGATTTAAGAACGGATATACGGGATAGGTGAGAACGGAGTTGTTTTTAATTATCATCGGTGGCTTTTAAAACACCTGATGCCCGAAAACCCCGTATCCCTTAAGCCCATTCTTTTTGTGCTTTATAATCTCCCGTTAATTCTATTCACACCGGAAGAAAAGGTTATAGATTTTTTTTGATTCGGGTTTAATAATGCTCTTGCAAATATTAAACGAGTCGCAATACGGACTTCGGGGCGTTCAAATTTGTCGGAAACATCCCTTAAACGATTAAAATCTTTTTCGGCTAAAGTCTGTAAAGCAGACGGCGAAAGACTTATATAATTGGTAAATTGACCGCTGTTATTATTTATGACCAGTTCGCCGTTTTCCACCGATCTTTGGTTAGCGGAATATTCCATAAACTTTATGTAGCCGTCAATTACGCCGTTTAAGCGATAAATCATATTTTCCAGAATTTGAAATGATTTTTCGGCTTCAATCTCTGCATAAGCGTCTGCCAGATTTCGGTTGTCCGAATATTCGATTTTTATTTTCGGATCACGATTTATTAATCTTTCGGCTTCATCCAGAATTTCCAAGGCTTTTTTCGTTTCGCCGATATTTTTTGCGGCTGCAGCCAGTGAAATAAGATTTGTAAAACGCCAGCTTTCGTTTGAATTGGACATTATTTCATACTGCACATCGTTTAGGATTTTTCTTTTTTCTTCAATAGTTATTTCTTCGATATTTATTCTTTGAATGTTATTTCGCAGTTCGTTTTGTGAATTGACTATGTTTTGCCGGGATTTTTCCGTTAAATTCGTTTTACCCGCCGATTCGGTTCTAAGCGAAGAACGATTGTTTCTTCCGGTAGTTTTTCTCTGTTCAAAAACGGTTTTTACCTGCAATACATTTTGCGGAGCGTATTTTTCCAGACCTTTCATTGCATTCGGCGAAAATCCGCGATAATTATTTGTCGGCTTGATAACCTCTGCGGCTATTGTTTCAGCCAGTTTTTTCATTGAATCATCGGTAAAAAGCGGCTGCTTGCCGTTATTTGCCGAAACTGCAAATCCGTATTCAAAAAGCCTCACGACCAGCCAGAGCGAATTTCGGTTTAATTTTGTCGAATCGAGTTTTTTTACAACCTCCCCGCCAAATTCAATTCCCTTTTCCGTGTCCTTTGCATAAATTTTTTGCATTATATTAACAACATCATTTGAAAATCCCTTCGAAAGTGTTTCACGTCCGAATTCGAGAGCTTTGGTTACGTCCTGTTCGGCAATTTTTCTGGCAAGTGCCGAAGTCAGGTTTTTATCGCTTCGCTCGATACTTTTTCTAAACTGCGGATTTGTTACAAATTGATTTGTTTCATTTAAAAACCGTAAAGCCCATTCGGAATCACGATTTGCCAAACTGTTTATCACGATTGAACGCCACGACAGAACTTGATTTACTTTGCTGTAACTATTTCTGCGAACGGTTGAATCTTCCGCAAAATTCATTTCCGCATCTACCTGCAAAACCATTTTTCCGACATCATCAACAGCAGTTTTATACATTGATTTTGCTTCCGTTTTATCCAGTTCCCAGAGCAAATCAGCAATTGCAGCAGTAAAACCTATACGATTGCTCGGAGAGTTGAGCGAAGCCGTCAGAACAGCGGTTTCACGCAGAAGTCCGGCGGCATTTTTTCTGACCGCGGCGGTTTTATCCTCTGCATTATCAACTTCCTGTGCAAAAAGAACAAATGTCTG
This sequence comes from Pyrinomonadaceae bacterium, assembly GCA_041744535.1. Taxonomy (GTDB): domain Bacteria; phylum Acidobacteriota; class Blastocatellia; order Pyrinomonadales; family Pyrinomonadaceae; genus Aridibacter. Next base: position 6,835 of record JBGTKR010000209.1, on the reverse strand, counting down.
ACCGATCAGCAAAAATATTAAAACGGACGATAAATACTTCATAAACATAACTTCCTCATCAATTTATTAGACATTATTGGAAATAAGAATCAGCCCGCGAATAAACGCGAAAAGACGCGAAAATAAAGAAATTTAAAAAATCTTTTGTCTTATTTTCGCGTTTATTCGCGGGAAAAATATTCTTATCATATTGAGCATTTTGTTATTTCCGATAATGTCTATTGTTAATTAAAACAATATCACAGCCCGAAAAAAAGAGAAAATTATTTATCCGGTTCTCATTTCTGCCTTTACGAAAAATATTTTTCGGAGTATAAACAAAAAAACTTTTTATAAAGCATTCGGAGAAACGGTAAAACAATGACGGATGAAAAACTTATTCGCGGCATCAGCCGCTGGGATCTGGCGGCGATTTCCATCAACACGACCATCGGTGCGGGAATTTTCGGCTTGCCGTCAAAGGTTGCGGCTCTGATCGGCGGTTACAGTCTTGCCGCATTTGTGGTCTGTGCTTTGATCGTAGCATTTATCGTGCTTTGTTTTGCCGAGGTCGCCAGCCGTTTTAAAACCACGGGCGGAATGTATCTGTATGCACACGAAGCCTTCGGACCGATTGCGGGTTTTGAGGTCGGCTGGCTTTATTGGGTCGTGCGGGTTACGACGTTTGCCGCAAATTGCAATTTACTGCTCGCCTATCTCGGATTTTTCTATCCTTGGGCAAATGAAGGCGGCATACGCATATTTTTGATCGCATTCGTGATCTTGGTTATCACGGCGGTCAATTTTATCGGCGTAAAGGAATCGGCGTTTGTAACGAATATTTTCACCGTCGGAAAAATCGTTCCGCTGCTGGTCTTCGCATTGGTCGGAATGTTTTTTATTCAACCGGAAAATTTCAGCTTTACGGCAACACCCGAATACGGCAAATTTTCCGAAGCGGTTTTGATTTTGATTTATGCTTTTGTCGGTTTTGAAGCGGCTGTAATTCCGGCAGGCGAAACGAAAGACCCGCAAAAGAACGTCCCGTTCGCACTCCTGACCGGATTGGCGGTTTGTGCCGTTTTGTATATTTTAATTCAGATCGTTTCAATCGGAACTTTGCCCGGACTGGCAAATTCGGAACGCCCGATTGCCGATGCCGCCGGAATTTTTCTCGGCACTTACGGAGCATCCTTTATCACCATCGGTGCTTTGATCTCGATCTTCGGAAACCTGAACGGCGGATTTTTAACCGCTTCACGCATTCCGTTTGCGATGGCTGAACACAGAGAACTCCCCGAAATTCTGGCGAAAACACATCGGAAATTCAAAACTCCGTTTGTTTCCCTGTTCCTGACCTCAATCGTAATATTCATTTTCACCCTGCAAACATCGTTCATTGCGGCTCTGACCATCAGCACGATCACAAGGCTCATCGTTTATTCGACAACCTGTGCCGCTTTGCCGGTTTTCCGCCGCCGTGAATCTGCACCGAAAGCCGAATTTGTCGTGCCGTATGGCATCATCGCTTCGATTCTGTCTTTGATTCTGGTCGTCTGGCTTTTGACAAATGTCGATTTTAAAAAGGAAGGTTTGGCAATTCTGGTCGTTGCATTGATCGGATTAATTTTATATTTCGTTAATTCTTTCTTCAAAAAAACAAGCAAAACAGAGTCATCCGCAGAATAGTGCGAAGTTTTTTCCCTCTAAAAAAAACCCGATCTATGGTTCTGAAATAACTTCGGGCGGCGATGAAGTTAATTCGCCTTTCGGCATTTCTTTTTGTTCTTTTTCCTCTTTATTTTGCTCTAAAACACTTCGCAGGATCAGCATTTTTGCCATAATCTGAACTTCGGGACGCTCGAATTTATTTGCCAAACTCCGTGTTCTGTCAAAATCCTGTTTGGCAAGATTTAACAAAATTGCGTTGGAATTATTTAATGTTCCCATCAAATCTTTGGTCAAACGTCCGCCGAACATTCCGAGTTGGACTTCGCCGTTCTGAATCATCGAACCGCTGACATCTATAAATTCACCGACCTTTATAAATGCGGAAATCGTGTCGTTGAGCCGATAGACCGTATTTTCCAAAAGCGGAAACGCCTTTTCCGCGTCCAATTCCGCATAACCTCCGGCAAGCATCCACGTCTGCAAATAATCCATATAGCTTACGGGCTGCGGATTAACCAACGAGTTTGCCTGCGATATTAAGTCTATGGCGAGTTCCTTGTCGCCGAGTTGTTTGACCTGCACGGCTAAAAGGTTTAAAGCCATAATCTTCTGATTCGGATCGGTCATTGTCGAAACGATCTGACGTGCTTTTTCAATGAATTTTTTCCTTTCTTCAGGGGGTAGTTTCAATGCCTGCAAAGTTCCTAATTCTTCCAACAGACCTGCCTGTTTTTTTCTTTTTTCAGCCAGAGATTTTTGACGCGGCGTTAAAGTTTCTTCGCCCATATTCGCATTGGAATTTGAAGCATAAACCGAATTTGCCATTCTATTAGCCGTAAGTTCCATCGTATCTGTTTCATCTTTATTTTTCGAATTCTGATATTTTGCCCGTATCTGTGCCGCTCTCGAAGGCGAGAAAGGTTTGATGGATTTCAGATAACTTTCTATTTGATATTCTCCGACTTCTTCATCCGCCAAAATATTTTGTGCCAGAACTTCGGCAATCTCCTGCAAGGCTCTTTCGGAAAACAAGGGTTTTTTATCGGGATTTTTCTTAAATTCTTCAATGTCTTCTATTCCGAAATCTAAAACGCTCAAAAGAATATAAGATTCGGTTTCCGATTTATCGGTTTTGATCTTGGAAACAATGTCGTCAACAAATCCGTTGCTTTTTTCAGGGTCTTTGGCGTGAATCTTTTTCGCCAGTTCAAAAACAGCACTGGAAAATCCGTCCTTTAATTTTTCCTTCCCGATCTGCAAAGCCTTGTCTGCATTTTTGACCGGCATAAGCGTTATGATCTGTTCTTCAAGATCGTCATCGCTTCCCCAGGGTCCGTTCTTAAGATCTTCGGCGGTTATGACCTTGGAAGTATCCTTGACAAACGCAAAGGCAAGTTCGGCATCGTGTTCGGCGATTGAAAGAGCGATCTGACGGCGGATTGACAAGGCTTCAAAAAGTTTTAAGTAGGGATTTTTCACGCCGCCCTGCGACGGTAAATCTCTGACTGCATAAATTTCTACGGTTTCACCGGAATTTTGCATTTGACCGATCTCCGCATTATATTGCGAAAGCAGATTGACGAAATTGCCGATAACGCTTTCAAACATTTTACGGGCTTCGCGTTCATCGTGAAACCACATCAGATTTGCGATTTCGGTCGAGAAGCTGATCTTGTTTTCCACCGATCTCAAACCTTCTATTTCGCCTGCCGTGTCTTTAAGCATCTTGACCGCCTTTACTTTCAGTTCGGCGGACTTATCTTTTTCAGTTGCTTGTTTTTCGGGAGGTGTCTGAGAATTAACAAACATTGTGAAAATTATGATTAAAAGCGGAATCAAATATAATTTTTGTTTCATCATTTCACAGAAGTCTTTGCGTAAAAGTCTTCTCTCCTTTTTGAATAAATTGTTTCTCTGCTGTATTTATCTTACCAAACTATTTTTTTATTCGTAAGTTTCTAAAAAAAAGGTTCTACTGGAAATTTAATGGTACTGCATCAAAAGGCGGAAACCCGACAGTTATGGAGGGTGCTGTTTGATTAGAAACCCGCGTGTCAACAGCACCCCTGTTGACACGCGGGTTTCCGCCTTTTTCCACTAAATTCCCAGTAGAACCAATTCCTTCAAGCCAAACCCGTTCCCGTCAGCCAATGTCCGCCGTCCACAACGAGCGTTACGCCGTTGATATAATTTGCCGCGTCGGAACACAAAAACAATGCAGAATTTTCAATATCTTTGATTCGCCCGAATCTTTGCAGAGGGATTTTTTTCGTCAGAGCCTCTTTTAAGTTCGGCGGCAAAAGGCGTTTCATTCCTTCCGTATCTTCGATCGGTCCGGGAGCGATTCCGTTGACGCGGATTCCGTGCCGTCCCCATTCTACCGAAAGATTTCTCGTGATCGCATCAACTCCCGCCTTTGCCGCCGAAACGTGAATTTGCATCGGAGTCGCCAGATAATGAAGTGTGGCGGAAATATTCAAAATCTGTCCCTGATTTTCTTTCAACTGTTCATAAGCTGCCCGACAAACATTAAAAGTTCCTTTTGTATCAATGTCAACGACCGTCCCGAAACCGTTTGATGATAAATCTTTAGCCTTCGCCAAAAAATTTCCCGCCGCACCGTTGACGACAATATCAATTTTGCCGAAATGCTCAACCGTTTCCGCAATCGCATTTTCAACCGCTTCATAATCCCGCACGTCGCAAGCCACCGCAAAACATTCGCCGCCGCCGTCTTCAATCGCTTTTTTCATCGGTTCGAGATTTTCCATCTTCCGAGAAGTTATCGCCACTTTCGCCCCGTGTTCCGCCAAAGCCTTCGCCACACCGCCCGTAATACCCGTTCCGCCGCCCGTTACAAATGCTACCTTTCCTTCTAAAATGTTATCTGCAAATACTTTATCGCTCAAACTGTTTTCCTCTCAAATAATTTAATAATGTATAATCAAAAAATAAATCCTATCATAAAGTTTGAGTCTTCGAGATGTCGAGTTTTGCAAAAAAATTAAACGAACTGAAAACCAATTATCCCGACGTAAACTTTCGCGTTATCATACCGATAATTTTATTGGTTTTACTGTGCGGAGTTGCCGCCGTTTCCTTTTCATATTGCGGCAAAACCGAGGTTGATCTGCGTTCCCTCGCTTCAAAAGATACGATAATTTATCTGGAAACAAATAATCTTGGCGAAACGCTTAATACTCTAACTGAAAGTAAATCATTTAAAGAAAATTCCGCTTTAAAGTTAAATTTTTCGGCAATTGACGGAATTCAGGTGGCGATTGCCGTTACGGGTTTTGAAACGAATGAAAATCAGGTTACGGAAGAAAAAGCCGTATTAAGTTTTAAGCCGAAATTCACTGCCATCGCCGAAACACACGCCTGGAGTTGGCAGGTGAAATCTTTAGTTGAAAATAATCTAAATGATTTTGTAAATAGGATTTATGGCAGCGATGCGAAACTTGAAAAGAAAAGTGTCAACGACACCGAAAGATTTACCTGGACGGCAAGCGACGGTCGGAAAACTTTTGCGGTAATCTCGGATTCGCAGGTTTTTTTTGGAAATGATGAAGAATCAATCAATAAATGCTTGTCGGCAAAACGCGGTGAAGCGGAAAATTTATTGAAAGATGAAAATCTATCTGCCGAATATGAAAAGGCAAAAGGGAAGTTGGCTTTCGGATTTATTTCAAATGACGGAATCAAACAAATTGCTGATCTGGTTGGAGTTACGGTTGCCGTCGGACAATCGGAAGACGAAAACGCGAGAGGATTTATCTCAAGAATTTTGCCGCAGATTTTAACAAATACGACACGCGAAATAACCTGGACGGCGGAAAAAACCGCTGTTGGAATTGAAGATGAAATTTTTATTAAAACCGAAAATGAAATTTCCAGAGTTTTAAGTCAAACGCTTGTTTCCACAGGTAAAAACTCCGTTGAAATTCTAAAAATTATTCCGCCCGACGCTTCTTCCGTAACTCGTTACAACCTAAAAAATCCGCAAATCGGATTTCGCAGTTTGCTGCTTGTAACGGCGAAAAACACCGATCCCGCCAATGCAAAAATCATTTCGGCTTTTTCAAATTCTTTGCTCGGCTCTTACGGAATTGCCGACGCGGAAGGTTTTTTACGTGCGGTTGATTCGGAGATCATCACGGCACGAATCGGCGAAGACGGGAGAATTGCGATTGTGAAAATTTTGGATTTTGAAAAAGTAAAACAAACGATTGTTGAAGAAATCAACTTTTCAAAAGAACCGCAGACAATCGAAAAAGGCGGCAAGTTATGGATTGCCGAAGATGAAAATTTGGCGGTCGGTTTGATTGGAAATTATTTTGTGATCGGCGATTTGGAAAGTGTAAAAAAAAGTATCGGGAATCAAACTCCAATAAATTCCGCCCTGTTTACAAATTTCAAACAAAGCAAAGCGGTTGCCACAACATTAACAAAAGATTCTGAAACAGCGGAAAATATTGTCAAAGTTTTGGGAAAACCTAAGAAAAATCAAAACTTTGAAAATTATGTTCTCACTCAAACGAGATTTAACAAACAGGGAATCGAGCGGAAATATATTTCGGATTTCGGGTTTCTTGGAACGATTATTGAACAGTTTGGTAATTCGTAATACGCAATACGTTAAAGCGTATCACGAATTACGTTTCACTTTCCGCTTTATTTTCAAAGCATTTTCATTAATCCATTTTTCGGCATCGTCAAAATATGGAAACTTTTCTTCGTCGCGTTTAAATTCCGGCGTGTGAATACAGCGTCTGCCGTTTTTTTGATAGACGGGATGTTTGATGTGGAGCATTTCGTGGTAAAGGACGTATTCGACGACGTATTTCGGGACGGTTTTTTCGTCCAATGATTTGCTGATGATGATCGCATCGTGGACGGGATCGTGATGTCCTAAACGGCGATAAGTTTTTTTTTGCGACCAGGAGAGTTCCGGTTTTTTGATCTCGTTTTGAAAGTAAATTAAGTTTAATTTGCCGAAGATATTTTCTAAGTTATAAACATTTCCGTTTGGTGAAGTTAATATTTTTCGCCCCGTTTTGCGTTTGTGTTTGATCGCTTTTTTTTGAAAATTATCTTTATTTACGAAATCACGATAAACTTTTCGGGCGTTTACAGGGACTTTTTTACCGAGAAGTTTGGCGACTAAAATATACGCGAGTGCTTT
>JBGTKR010000208.1:0-2951 GCA_041744535.1 Pyrinomonadaceae bacterium | reverse complement strand
TTTTAAGAATGATTATAACACTTTAAAGTTTCGGTAGAAATAAATGCTTTGAGATTGCAAATAAAAAAAATTCCGCACATTGCAGCGGATCAGAGTTTTTACAAACTTGTTTCGCATTGCTTTTGTGCGGATCTTTGACTGGCTGAAATTGCGGATTTAATTAGAATTTCCCTTAAATATTTTGACCAGATTATCTTCGCCGTAATCAATATTTTCAATTTTCCAACTCCCGTTTTCTTTAGCGAGCATATATTTTATCGTTTGCCTTTCGCCGAAGTTCATAAATGTAATGGGAACTATTGCCTTTTCGCCCGTTGTTTCGACCTTTTCAATTTTGAATTCGGCGATTTCCGTATCCTGTGCATTATAGAGCGGGTCAAAATCCAATGCCCCGGCTTCGTCCTTTGATTCAACCGCATCCTTCCAGATCATATCGGCAAGATTTTTGACGAAAAATCTGTCTATCAATTCTCGGTTTTTGTCTTGAAAAAACGGACTGTTTTCATTGTCGTGATTTTTATACAAATTTTCGACCAATTCTTCGGGCGAATTTTCGGCGAATTTTGCCGTTTCCGAATTTGCCGTATCGGAATTTTCGACGGTTGCCGAAGGTTTTTTTGAATTTTCATCAGCCGAAGATTTTTCACCCGCAGCCGACGGCGAATCTCCATTGGCAATTTTGTTGTTTGAAGCAATATCCGTGCAGGAAATTGCGGTTATGACAAAAGCGAAAAATAGAAGTTTGGTAATAATTTTCATCGTGTTTTTCTATCATTTTGAAAAGACTTTTTAGATTCCAATATCTTTTAATTTTTTGACATATATTTCAGATTAAGTCAATCAAAAAATTTCTTGACAGTTTCCTACAATTTTGAATTTTACGTTTTCAAGTTTGAATTAGTGTTTATCTCGGGATTTCTACGGTTTTTATAATGTCGGAAATAACGGCATCGGTTGTCGCTCCGTCTAATTCGGCTTCGGCACGCAAAGCAAGGCGATGACGCAAGACCGGCATTGCAACATCGCGGACATCATCGGGAGTCGGAAAATCACGATTGCGGATTGCGGCTAAAGCCTTTGAACAAAGCAGTAAAGCAACCGAAGCACGCGGACTTGCACCGTAGAGAATCGTCGGATGACTTCGCGTCTTGTGGACGATCTCGACAATATATTTTTGAATTCCCGGCTCGGTTTTCATCTGTTTTACTTCCGCCCGACACGACTTTATAACTTGCGAATCTTCGAGTTTTTCAATCGGAATCTGTTCCAAATGATGCGAATCAAACCCCGCGTCCCAACGCGAAACGACTTCTAATTCTTCTTCTTTGCTTGGATAATCAATCAGAATTTTGAGCAAAAAACGGTCAAGCTGTGCTTCCGGCAAAGGATACGTTCCTTCGTATTCAATCGGGTTTTCCGTTGCTAAAACGGTAAACATCGGCGAGAGTTTATAACGCTTTCCGTCAATCGTCGCCTGCCTTTCCTCCATCGCTTCGAGCAGAGCAGATTGGGTTTTCGGCGGTGTGCGGTTGATCTCGTCGCCGAGCAGAATGTCTGTGAAAATCGGTCCCGGACGAAGTTTGAATTCCGATGTCTGCATATTAAAAATATTCGTTCCCGTAATATCCGAAGGCATCAGATCGGGCGTGAACTGAATCCGCGAAAATTTTGCTCCGATAATTCTTGCCAAGGTTTTCACTATAAGAGTTTTCGCCGTTCCCGGAACGCCTTCGAGCAGGGCGTGTCCTTCCGCCAGAATTGCAACGAGAATCTGTTCGATAGCATCATCCTGTCCGACGACGATCTTGCCGAGTTCATTGCGGATATGTGCGATTGTTTGCGGTGTATGGTTTAGCATTAAAGTTTTTTTACCACAGAGACACGGAGGCACAGAGTTTTTTGTGGTTCATTCTTATTTTATTTATTCAAACAGTTTTTTCTCTGTGTCTCCGTGTTTCTGTGGTTCAAATATTTATATAATCAAAAAGCATTTTCAAAGCCAGTAAAAATACGACGGAAAGAAATATTCGCTTGAGCCAGATGTCGTTTAATTTCGTTACCGTTTTTGCTCCGATAAATGCGGCGACGAACATCGTAACGGCTAGAATAATACCGAGTTTGTAATCTATCAAACCCTGCCATGCGAAAATTATTGTGGCGATGCCGGATGAAAAAATGTTGATAAGTTTTGTTCCGGCAATCGCTTCAGTAAAAGTCATTCCGAAAAACGCCACATAAAGTGCGGTCAAAAGTGTCGTGTAGCCGCCGCTGTAAAGTCCGCCGTAAATTCCTAAAAGAAATGTGAAAATGTAAGTTAAAACGGTGGCTTTTGTCGAAACTTCGGCAATTTTCGCAATTCCCGCATCGCGTTTTATTAGCGTAAAAATCGCTACGCAGATCATACCGACGATGACGATTATTTTTATGCTTTGATTCGTTATCAAGCCGACGAGCATTGCTCCGAGAGCCGATGAAATTAAAGTTAAAATAATCAGCGGCGAAACTTTTTTGTAATCAATTATGTCCTTTTTCAAAAACGGCAAAGTCGCCCCGATGTTCATAAAAGTCAACCCGAACATATTCGTCGCCACGGCAATTTTCGGTTCGATCCCGAATTGAAACATCACGGGAACTGTTACGAGCGAATTGCTCCCTGTTACAACGCCGATCGCACTCATTAAAAAAAAGAGAATTATTAATAAAATTAGTGCGGAAATCGGCATTGTTTTTAATTATTAATTTTAAAATCGAACAGTATAAAAATGTTGATGTTTATTTCAGTCAGCGTATCTGAATTTGTTCTTTACTTTTTTCGATTTTGTGTTTCCCTTATCTTTTTCGGTTACGATTATAATATAATTTGTTCCACCTACATACGGGAAATTTAATATAAATAGATTATGGATTTCTACAAAATTCTAAAATCAGAAAAATTCAACTTTTTCGCTTAA
>JBGTKR010000207.1:0-6101 GCA_041744535.1 Pyrinomonadaceae bacterium | reverse complement strand
TTGAAGGAATTTCTCGACGTGAGGAAACGGATAATCTTGCACTTTATCGTCAACAAACTGGAAACGATCCGGTTGTCGGACCTGCACTCGGACAACGCCTCGATGTTCACCCGGAAATTACCGTCCCGTTTAATTTCAAACATTTTTCATTAACGGCAAAAGCCGGAACCCGCGTAACATATTATTCAAATTCATTCGATCCTCTGCGAAATGTGGTCGGACGCGATGTAACCCGTAAATACGGGGAGTTTGAACTTGATTTTCGTCCCGTTGCTCTGGCTCGAAATTTTTATGGCGAAAATGATTCTTTCCGCTTCCGTCACGTTATTGAACCATATTTAACCTATCGTTTGATAAAAGGCGTAAATAATTTTAACCGCATCATACGTTTTGATTATGCCGACACGATCACCGATACGAATGAGATCGAATTCGGAATTACAAATCGCATTTACACACGCAAATATACCGAAGCCGTAACCGAAGAAGCACAGAGGAAATTACAGGAAAATCCCGACATAAAACAAGACCTGCTGACGATTCAGCCATATGAAATTTTTACTCTGTCGGTTCGCGGAAAATACTTTTTCGATAAGGATTTCGGCGGTGCTTTGATTCCCGGACGCAGAAATCAGATCGCTCCGATAACCGCTCTGAGTTTTTATACATTCGGCGGTGTGCCACGCAGATTTTCGCCGATTAATATTGACGCAACATATCGTCCGCGAAAGACGATCTTTGTAAATTCACGGATGGATGTCGGCTTTCAGGGCGACGGACTCCGGGCGATCTCTGCAACTGTCGGTTACGACACAAAACTCTTGAAATTTTTCCAAACCTTCTATTACACGCGAGCCGTTACTTTGACAAACAGAGATGCAATCTTCGCCGATCAATTCGGCAAGGAAGCCGGAACTCTACGCGGTTCGCAATGGAGTCCGGCGGTCTTTATCGGCGACAAAAACAAGGGTCTCTTCGGCGGCGTATCGCTTTTCTTCGATTTCCAAAACCGCCGTGCGACAGGCGGAAAGCCGCTCATCAGTTCGCTTTACACGCTCGGTTACGCTTCCGATTGCTGTGCCGTAACCGGACAATTTTACACATTCAACGTCGGTGTCCGCCGCGAAAACCGTTTCGTTTTCAGCTTCCGTCTAAACGGTATCGGCAGTTTCGGCACGGAACAATTCGGTCAGGGCGGATTTTAACAGCGGTTATCGGAAATAAGAAATTTAACGCGGAGATCGCAAAGATCGCAGAGATTAAAAGAAAAATAATTAAAATCTCTGCGTCCTCAGCGTTCTCCGCGTTAAACTTTTTTATGCTGAACCTGAATATTTTTGCTTCCAATAATGCCTGATTTGTTCATTTAACGAATGAATTATAATATTCTACGGGAGCTAAATCATCCGTCAAAACAGCTTCTTTGAGATCGGTTTGGTTTTGAAAGGTGTTTGCAAGTAACTTCTTAGATTTCTCGCTCTGAATCTTTTTATATTCTGTATTATTTGTGGCAATAATTATCCAGTTTTGAATCTCCGAATCATCTTTTTTCAGACCAACCTTTATTAACCGAACATTTGAAAAAACTTGTTTATAAGTATTTATTTCCGCCCTTAAAAATCCGCTCGATTTTCCTTCGATTGCTCCGCCTACATTTATGATGACAACTCCTTTTTCCGTTAGAGTCCGATCAACATTCCGCACTGCTTCGATTGTCGTCAGTTGATAAGGAATGCTGAAAAGTGTTGTAAAAGCATCAATTAAAACTGCATCGTATTTATCGGATTCGGCTTGATTTAAGAAAACTCTGCCGTCCTCGTGAAAGATTTTGAGGCGTGGATTCTCTTTGAGGCGAAAATGTTTTTTGGCAATTTCGGTCATTTGAGGGTCAATTTCGACAACATTAATTTCCGCCTCTCCGTAAGTTTCTAAATATTGTTTCGGAAATGAATATCCCGCCCCGCCGATCATTAAAACCTTTTGAAAATCGGGATTAAAATGTTTTATCAGATGATAAAATTTGTGATACTCGGACGCAGGTTCACCGTTGTCCAGATACATTGAAGATTGATAATAGAACGGATCAATTTTCATCACACGCTTTTCTCTGCCGGTTTTTTCGTCGGTTGTGTCAAAGATTTGAATGCGGCTGTATTCGGTGTCTATGTCGTGGAAATTTATCGTTTTAAGCAAATAATTTGAGTAAAATTCGTTGAAACCGATGCCGAGAAAAAATAAGATTAATGCGACGATCTTTAATTTTGAAGCGAAAAAGGGAATTAATAAAATTGAAAGCAGAAAAAGGCTTGCGGCGATAAAGTAAAGCGTGCGGGTGCTTCCGACAAAAGGGATTAATAAAAACCCTGCGGCGAAAGTTCCCAAAATACTTCCGACGGTTGAAAGTGCGTAAAGTCTGCCGACGGTTTTGCCCGTTTCGTCTAAGGATTTTATTTTCAGTTTGACGGCGTAAGGCGTTACGAATCCGAGAAAAACGCTTGCCGGAGCGAAAAGAAAAATTGCGGCGACGAGAGATTTTATTTCCAAGCCGACCCGTAGCTCGGAAATTATTGTCAAAATCAAATCTTTTAATAAGATCGTTACCGAAACGAGTCCGCCCGCGAGAAATATCGCCGAAGCTAATATTTTTACATCGGGTTTTTTATCCGCTAATTTTCCGCCGAACCAGTAACCCAAACTCAATGCTCCTAAAATTACGCCGATCAGACTTGTCCAAGTATAGGTCGAAGTTCCGATATACGGCGAAATTATCCGCGAACCGACGATCTCGTAGATCATTACCAAGCCGCCGCAGAAAAAGACTACGAATTCTAAAACGTATTTTTTGAAACTGAATTCAGGCATTTTTAAAAAGGAAAAAACGCAGTTGAATTTTATTAATCATCTGCGTTTGTCCAAAATTTATCAAGGGAATAAAATCAAGCGATATTAAACAGTTTTCACTTTTCACTTTTCACTTTTCACTTAATTTTGTGTTCCGACCACCGACTTTTTTTCAGCAACCTTTTTTACCGGAGTCAGCCATTCGGCATTGTTCGGTGCGGGTTTTTCGCCGCGGATTACTTTAAAGTATTCATCTTGTAATGTTTTCGTGATCTCGCCGCGTTTGCCGGGTCCGACGGTGATACGGTCAACCGAGCGGATCGGTGTGATCTCGGCGGCAGTTCCGGTGAAAAATAATTCATCAGCCAGATAAAGTGCGGCTCTTTGAATCACGGCTTCCTGAACTTCGATGCCTAAATCGCGGGCGATCTGGATAACCGAATCGCGTGTGATTCCGGGCAGAATCGAAGCTCCGAGCGGCGGCGTGATAAGTTTACCGTTGTTGACCAAAAAAATATTTTCGCCCGAACCTTCGGAAACATATCCGCGGTCATCGAGTGCAATTCCTTCGGAGAATCCGCCTAAAATGGCTTCCATTTTTATCAGTTGCGAATTCATATAATTTGCTCCCGCCTTCGCCATTGCGGGCATCGAGTTTGAAGTGATTCGTGTCCAACTCGAAACGCATACGTCAATTCCTTGTTCCAAAGCCTCTTCGCCGAGATATTTGCCCCACTCCCAGACGGCGATATAGGCTTCAATCGGATTCGGAAAAGGATTTACGCCGAAAGCGGGTTTTTCTTCATCCAAACCGCGAAAAACTATCGGGCGAATGTAGCATTCTTCCAAACCGCTCTGAGCAACCAATTCAACCGCCGCATCACAGAATTCCTGACGCGAGGTTTTGATGTCCATACGATAGATTTTCGCCGAATTTAAAAGCCGCTGCATATGTTCGGTCAAGCGGAAAACAGCCGAACCGTTTTCGCCCTTGTAACAGCGGATTCCTTCAAAAACGCTCGAACCGTAATGAATTGCGTGCGTCATTACGTGAACACGGGCATCATTCCAGTTAATAAATTCTCCGTTGTGCCAGACCTTTGACGCAACCTTTTTTGTATTAACATCTTTTTTTGACATATTTTAACTACTCCTTTTTGCGGTATGATATTGATGGAACTATGAATCCGAATAGAAGAAACTACGAAAAATAGCAAATTACCAAATTTATCGTTTTACAGGTTTTATATTCCACATAAGCATATTAAAATCTTAGTTCTAAAGCAAGAACAGCAACTCAATCTCGTAAAAATGTGGAAAAGAAAAAGTTAAATCTAATGATAATTGTCGGTGAGGTTTCGGGCGATTCTCACGCGGTAAAATTAATAGAAGCCCTGCAAAAGTCATCTCCGCAGACGGAATTCGAGTTTTTCGGTGCAACGGGCGAAAAGATGCGTAAAATCGGAGTTGAAACAATTGTCGAGGCGGATGAATTTGCGGTTATCGGAATTCCCGAATTTGTTACACATTTTCCGATGTTTTTGCGTGTGTTCAATAAGTTGAAAAAAGAAGCGGTAAAAAGAAAACCGGATGCGGTAATTTTAATTGATTTTCCCGAATTTAATCTTAAATTTGCCAAATCAATGAAAAAGCAGAGAATAAAGGTTATTTATTACGTTTCGCCGCAACTTTGGGCTTGGCGAAAATATCGTGTGCGGGGAATCAGAAAATATGTTGATCTGCTTTTAACGATCTTGCCGTTTGAAAAGGATTGGTATGCACAACAGGGAATTCATCACGTCGAATACATCGGAAATCCGCTGGCTGGAGAAGTAAAATCCGCCATAAAAAAAAAGGAATTTTGCGAAAAACACGGGCTTGAAACCGAACAGCCGATAATCGCACTTCTCGGCGGAAGCAGAAAAAAAGAGGTCGAAAAAATTCTGCCGAGCTTGATCGAAACGGCTTCATTGATGAGCGGAAAAGATAAGGAACTGCAATTTATAATTGCTCTTGCTTCCACACGAAAAAAGTCTGAAGTTGAAACGATTATCGAAGATTTGAGGAACAAAGAATGCAGGATTCCTCAAAAATTAACCGTCGTGCAGAATGAAACTTACGAAGCCTTAAATGCGGCGGACGCGGCGGCGGTTACGAGCGGAACGGCAACGCTTGAAACCGCAATTATCGGAACGCCGCTGGTTGTCGTTTATAAAACATCCGTGATAAATTTCCGTTTATTAAAGCCGCTTATTAATATCGAACATTTCGGCTTGGTAAATCTAATTGCCGGGAAAAAACTTGCACCGGAACTGATTCAAAATGATTTTACAAAGGAAAATTTGAGCGAAGAATTATTTAATTTGCTCGATGAAAACACGAATAAAAAAATGCGTGAGGAATTACTTGAAGTTAAAAAAAGTTTAGGCGACGGAGGGGCTTCGAAAATAGCCGCCGAAAAAATTTTAGACAAGTTAAATAATGGAAAACGGAAAATGGAAAACGGATAATTGTTTTATAAATAGAGTTTTATATTTATTGAGATTTCTTCATTATCCATTATCCATTATCCATTATCCATTATCTAAATCATCCGTGATTCTTGTTCCGAGCATATCTTCACGATGCAGAGGAACTAGAAAAACCGGGCATAATGTTTTTTCGACGATTGTTTCGGCAACGCTTCCGATAACGATTTGATCGGAACGCTGAACGCCGCCGCTGCCGTGCGAACTCATCATAATCAGGTCAACCTTTTCATCTTCGCTGACTGCTAAAATCGTTCTTGCGGGACCCGAACCCGTTACGAGAGTTTTAACTTCCAAGCCTTCCTGCTGCAAAGTCAAAGCGATCGAATCCAGATAGTTTTTGATCGTTTCGCTGTAAGTTTCCGATTCCGAACCTTCGGGAACCGAGAAAAGCAGAACCTTGCTGTCAAACTGATTGGCAAATGCACGTATGAACGGCAGAACTTTTTCGGATTCTTCCGAACCGTCCAGAGCGACGAGAATTCGTTTGAATTCCGAACGGCGGCTTCGCCAATTGTCCGTCGGACGTATGAGCAAGGTCGGAGTTGATGTTTTCTGGATGACTTTCTGCGTAATACTTTTGGTAATCAATTGATTAATCTCGAATTTTCCGCGGGTCGTCATAATTATCAGATCGGCATTCGTTTCTCTTGCCACCGCATCAATTTCCGTTGCGGCTTCGCCTTTTCGATAATACGTCTGCACTTCCAAGCCGTCGCCTTCAATCAATTC
>JBGTKR010000206.1:0-3587 GCA_041744535.1 Pyrinomonadaceae bacterium | reverse complement strand
TCTTCAAAAGCGACGGGTTCACGGAAAAGCACCTGCGTGCCTTCCAGATCAATTACCTTCTGCCAGGTTCTGTCTTCCGTCTGAGTCGTATAGGCGGTTCGAAGACGGGTTTTTGCATCTATATCATATTGAAAGCCGAGCCGCGGACTGATCGAAAAATCACTTCCCGCTCCGATAAAACTTGAATAATCCAAACCGAAAACAAAAATTACGCCTTCACGAACCTTCCATTGATCAATTGCCTGAAACGAAACTTGTCCGAGAGTTTCCTTTTGCTCTTTAAGATTAACTTCGCCGAGTTTGGCAACCGAGCCTTTTATACTGACATTATGGTTTTCATCCGGTCGAAAAGTAAAAATCGTTTCAAAACGCTTGGGTGCGGATCTGCCCGTTCCGATCTGCCCTGCAAAAATAATTTCCGATTTTTCACCGACGGGTCGCAGTGTCGCAAAATTTACGCCCGCAAAACTTCCGTTTTTATCGCTTGCGACAAAAGTTTCAACGGCGGTTTGTCCTTTTCGGGTGTTTTCTTCTTTTCTATCGCTGTCAATATCATTGTCATTCTCAGCGATTGCTTCATCATCAACTATCGGCTTATCGCCTTCACTTGCCTGATAAATAGAACCCCGTGCGGCACGAATCGCCCATTTTGCACTTTTTCTGTCGGCACGCTTTTCAGGCAGAGTGTTTCCGCTTCCGGCACGTTCCAGCTTGAATCCGTAGATCAGATCGGAAGATGCTCCGACCTCTACTTTTTGCAATATAATAGGATTAAAACCCTGAGCGACGGCTAAAATTTTATATGTTCCGGGGATTATTCTGGCAAAAAATCTGCCGCTTCTTGTTGCCGTAACCTGTTTAATAAGAAGCTGCGATGTCCCGGAGCGGAAGATCGCAACCGTGGCATTTGCAATCGGTTCGCCCGATTTATCACGCACTACGCCTTTTATTATGCCCAACTTCGCCGTTTCATTTTCAACCACAATTTCGGCGTGTGTTTCATTAACAAAAATAAAAGACGATGTAAACAAAGCGGTCAACAAAGTCAGCGAAAGCGTTAAGATATTTTTTCGGGGTTTTGAAAACATTTAAAAGCGAAATCCTCCTGTTAAACAAGTTTTGGGGAGAACCTATTATTGGAGTTTAAAGAAACTTCTCAAGCGTAAAAGTGCTGATAAAATTCGCACAATGGAACATTTTCTTTTGTTTATCAACTTGTGTCAAGCACAAATATAGCAATTTATGCAGTATATGATGCGTCCATACTTGACAAAGTTTGTCCTCACATCTGATAACTTTTTTAGCAAAGCAGAGAATATATGCTTACGACTTTTCACCATCGCGTTTATCTAACCATAGATAAAATACTTCATTTAAAGAATCGAATTCAGATTCTGCATTAATATCTTCCCATTCATAGTGCCAGCCAGGGCGAAGTGCTCGTCCAGTTATAAAACGAAAAAAATATTTTGGCTCGTATCTTAACATAATTAAATAAGGATACAGCCATAAATACCACTTTGGATGTGTTGGTTTTGGCTTAAACATAAACTTCAAAAGCTATTAAATGCTATAATTGTTTAAATTCTTGACTTTAAGCAACAAATTCTTGACTTTAAGCAACACTATGAAATATGTGATGCCTTCATACTTGACAAAGTTTGCCTAACGGCTAGAATAATTCTTGCGTTATTTGAGTAATTATTTTGCTGAAATTCCAGACGCATCAAAATTGGAATGGAGATATGGCTGAGTGGCTGAAAGCGGCGGTTTGCTAAATCGTTAAGGGGTTTATATCCCTTCACAGGTTCGAATCCTGTTATCTCCGCCATTTTTATTTTGGATTTTAGATTGGCGATTTTGGATTTATTTGTCGGCTATCAAATTTATGTTTGATAGCTTTTCGTATTTTTGAGGAAATTATTTTATGTCAAAATTTGATGCGGTTATTTCGAGTCTGGAAAATACTTTGGAAATTCTCCCGTCGGTTGTCGGGGAAATTCCCGTTGAAAATCTGAAACGCCGTCCGTCGCCCGAAAAATGGTCGGCACACGAACACGCTTGTCATTTAGCCGAAGTTCATCCGATGTTTTTTGAGCGGCTGGATTTAATGCTTGAGCAAGAAAATCCAACCATCAAACCGTATTTTCCCGATAAACACGATGAACCTGATCTTTTGCTCAAAGCCGATTTGGACGAATCTTTGAAAAAATTTGCCGAAGACAGGAAAAATCTGCTTGAAAAGTTAAGAAAACTCTCGCCTGAAGATTGGCAAAGGACGGCAAATCACGAAGAATATTCGCATTATTCGATTTTTATAATGTTTCGCCATCTCGCTTTGCACGATTACGTTCACACATATCGGATTGAAGAATTATTGCTGAAAAAAGACTGGAATTAATTTTATGACTACAAGAGTTCGTTTTGCCCCAAGCCCGACGGGTTATCTGCACATCGGTTCTGCCCGAACCGCACTTTTTAATTATCTTTTTGCCAAAAATACGGGCGGAAAATTTCTCGTCCGCGTTGAAGATACGGATTTACAGCGTTCGACCGAAGAATCGCTCGCTTCAATTCTGGACGGCTTGAAATGGCTCGGTTTTGCTCCCGATGAAGAAATTGTTTTCCAATCGGATAACGCTGAAAAGCATCGCCAAACGGCTTTGAAACTTTTAGAAGAAGGCAAAGCATATCGTGATTTTACGCCGAAGGAAGACCGTTCGGATAAAAATATAAAACAAGATATTGCCGATAAAGCCCGCAAACAAGGCGACAAAAAAGATATGCGTGATAATCCGTTTCGGGATTTATCGAAAGAAGAATCCGATAAACGAGCCGAAGCGGGCGAACCGTTTGCGATTCGTTTGAAAGTTGCCGAAACAGGAAAAACTTCGTTTGAAGATGCGGTTTACGGTGAACAGGAAAGAGATTACGCCGACATCGAAGACTTGGTTTTACTTCGTTCCGACGGACATCCGCTTTACAATTTAGCGGTTGTCTGCGACGACATCGAAATGGATATTACGCACGTCATACGCGGACAAGATCATTTAACAAATACGCATAAACAAATTTTAATTTACGAAGCGTTGGGCAAAGAAAAGCCGACATTTGCACATCTTCCGTTAATTTTAGCACCGGGCGGAAAAAAACTTTCAAAACGAATTCACGGCGAAATCGTTTCAATGACGACTTACCGCGACGCAGGTTTTATTGCCGATGCTTTTCGCAATTTTCTGGCACTTCTCGGCTGGTCAGCGGGCGAAGAACAGGAAATTTACAGCTTAGATGAACTCGTCGAAAAATTCTCGCTTGACAGGATTAATCAATCGAACGCGACTTTTAATTTCGACGCAAACAACGAAAGACGCTGGACGGATGACAAGGCGATCTGGATGAACGCCGAATATATCCGCACGATGAATCTCGACGAACTAATCCCGCTCGTCCGCGAAGAATTGCGAAACGAAAAACTCTGGCGTGAAGAATATGATGACAACGAAAAAGATTGGTTTGAATCAACCGTTGATCTGATCCGCGAAAGATTTTACACGCTCAAAGACTTTAGCGGACAAGGACGAGCATTT
>JBGTKR010000205.1:0-13928 GCA_041744535.1 Pyrinomonadaceae bacterium | reverse complement strand
TTTGCCATTTAATGAAGGTTCAAAAACCAGACAAAATTCCGCATTTTTCGCTTCATCTTCAACCAACTCCCGCCCCGTTTCGCTTCCCGTTTCTTCATCACACGCCAGCAAAACATTGATCGGGCGAATCGGTTTTAAACCCAATTCCCGCAACGCTTTGAAAACCTGCAGGATGACGACGATATTCGCCTTCATATCAAACGAACCGCAGCCGTAAAGTCTGCTGTCTTCGATGCGTGTCGGATTTTGTTCTTTACTTCCAATCGGATGAACCGTGTCGGTATGACCGAGAAGCAGAATCGGTTTTTCATCGCTTACATTTTCAAACGCACGAATTATCAAATGTTCGCCGTAACTTTCTCTGAAAATCCGTTCAACTTTTGCTTCGGGCAGAATAGTTTTTACCGAATTTTCGATCCGGTCAACCACTTTTTTATTGCCTTGAATGTCGTATGTCGGCGATTCGATTTCGACGATTTCACGAATTGAATTTATCGTTTCGTCTTGTCTGTTTTGAAAGTGGTTTAATAAATTTGTTGGGTTCATCAGAGTTTAATTGGAAACCGGACTGTTTTTTTCTCCGAAAATTCGATTCAGCGTTTCGCCCAAGCGATAACCTGCAAGCGTCAGTTGTGCTTCGGCAACTTTGAATGTTTGCTGTTTATATTTCCCGGACGGCATCTGATTGCGTTCTATGTCATTTGTATAAACGAACTTGTCCAGCAGGTTATATCCTTCTATATTCCAGAGTTTGTAATTGCCCAAATCCAGACGATTCTGCATTTTGGAATACGGGTATTTTTTCAACATTTTTTCGGCAATCGGTGCAAGATAATCCGTATCGCAAGCGTCGTTTTTTCTCGGTTTTTCACGTCGGATAATTCCATCCCAAAAGCTGTGTAAATTTAAACCGTATGAATTATCGGTTCGCGGAATAAACACAAAAAGATTTCCGCCCTGATCGCCTTTCGGTTCGAGCGTCGTTACACGCGAAGCATTGTGAAGCGGATTGTGTATGTCGCCGCCGACGTGCAGAAACCAAGCCAGAGCGACGGCTTTTTCTTCGCTGCTGACTGAAGAATCCCGCAAAATTCTCTCAAAATCGTATAGTTTCGGAATCGCCTTGCCGCTTTCTTCGGGAAAATCGGCAAGAATTATAGCTTTGCCATTTTCCTGTTTCCAGAAAATATCCGCATAATGCCAATCGCTCTGATTATATTTTCTGAAACGGGTTTCAAAATCCCGACTGCGGACAACATCCGACCAGATCGCCGCATACATAAAAAGTTCGCGTTTTTTTACCGCTTCCGAACGCGAATTATAAGCGTCGTAATGCACGCTTAAATCCGAATCTTCGGGAGCGGCAAGCAGGATTTTTACAACCTTTTCACGCACTTCGGGAGTCAAACGCTCCCAGGCAATATACGCCGTCAGTTTATGTCCGACCTCATCCCACGCCAAAGCGGAATTTGTAGCGGAAAACAACAGAATTATTAAAATCAAAAATTTAAAAGTGAATTTGGACATTTTGGAATACTCCTTAAATTACGATTTTAGTTAATTTTAGGAAATTTAACGAACCGGGAAGATAAAAAGTGTATAAGGGCTAAATTTAATATTTACATAACTTTACCTTAAACGGACAAACTATTTCGGGTATAAAGCATCTGAATACCAGCAAATCTTTCCCCGATATGCGTCTGAAAAATAGAGGCATCGCATTGCAATTTAACATAAGGAGAAAAGCAAAATGATGGAAGCAGCTTTAGATCAAGGAAGAATAGCGGAAGCAATTTTGAATAGAACCAACGGTGCATTCGGCGGTAAGATCGGTGTTTTCGGAAAAGTTTTCGGCTGCTGGCACAAACAAATGACCCGCCCGTTTACAAATCGTAACGCATCATACCGTGCCTGCTTAAATTGCGGTGCGAGAAAAAAATTCGATACGAAAACGCTTAAAACTTACGGACCTTTTTATTATCCACCGTCAATTTCGTTTGCAGAAAACCAACGATAAAACACTTAATCCCCCTAACCCCAATTAACCTACCAGTTAAAGACCTACCAAGAGCGGTGCAAATGCCGCTCGTTTCTTTTTTAAATGAAAATTTCTAAGAAAGGCAGAAACCCGAATGTAAATGAGGGTGCAAAATTCCAAAAATGTTAAAGTTCTACACACTCTATAATTGCCCTTGTTTCTGCCTTTAGATTTTCAAAAGTTTTGCATAATCCTTCAAAAATTTGAGCAGATTTGCGGAAATCGAGCTTTTTATTGAACCGACTTGAAAACCGATGCTCTCAGTTTTGCCGAAATCCTCGATAATTTCCTTGTTTATATCCCAACAAAGATTTTCCAAAACCTTACCACCCTTGATTTCGGAAAGCCGATTCGGTTCGCCGAAATTTATTTCTTCCTTTCCGAGTAAAACCGTCAACGTATTATTGCTTGCAAAGTTAGGTTTTTTGCTCTGCGTATTGATACATAAAACATTGCGGACGGGCTTTTCGTCTATCGCATTTCCCGCAAAGATCGAGGTGATTTCCCACTCGAATTTCTTAAAGGGTTTTTGCAGATTTACGTCATTTGCCCGAACATCGAGCAGAACTCTTGCCGTCGTCAAGTCTTTCGGATCATCGTAAGCAACCGAAAAATTTGCAAAGTTTTGAAAGGATTTTATTTCAATTTCAGCATCGGCGATGGATTTTGTCTGTGAAAAAGCAAAAACGCTAAATATAAAAATCAGCAAAATTGCCGTAAAAAAGTTATTCATCGTCATCATCCTCATCCTTTTTTTGCAGAAGTTCATAGATCGCCTCCATTTGTCTGTGCGGTTCTTCGGCGGTTTGAATAGTCGTGCCGAATGAGCAAGCCGCAAAAACGAGCATTACCGAAAAAGTTAAAACTCTAAATACCATAATTTTAAGTTTAGACGTTGAAGCGAAAATCCACAATGTCGCCTTCCTGCATAATATATTCCTTGCCTTCAAGCCTTACCAAGCCTTTTTCCTTCGCCGCATTTTTCGAGCCGTGGGCGGTTACGTCGTCATAGGAAACGATTTCCGCACGAATAAATCCGCGTTCGATGTCCGTGTGAATTTCGCCCGCCGCCTTTTGTGCCTTTGTGCCGACGGGAATTGTCCACGCCCGGACTTCTTTTTCTCCGGCGGTTAAAAACGACATCAAACCGAGCAATTTGTAAGCCGATTTTATCATTTTGTCCACGCCGCTTGATGTAACGCCCAAATCATTTAAATATTCGAGCCGCTCCGCTTCTTCGAGCGAAATGAGCTCTTCCTCGATTCGTGCGGAGATCACGACCATTTCAGAATTTTCACTTTCAGCGTGTTTTTTTACGGCTTGAACGTGCGGATTCGAATCTGGATCAGCCAGCGTTTCTTCATCAACATTCGCCGCGTAAATTGTCGGTTTTGATGTCAAAAGAAAAAATTGTTTGGCGATTTTTCTTTCGTCGTCGGTCAAATCCGCCGCTCGTGCGGGGCGACCTTCTTCTAAAACGGGAAGGATTTTTTCCAAAACGGCAATGTCTTTTTTTGCATCTTTATCGCCCGATTTTGCCGAACGCGAAGCCTTTTCGATACGTTTTTCAACCGATGCCAAATCCGCCAAAGCGAGTTCGATCTGAATCGTTTCAATATCACGGATCGGATCAACCGAACCTTCGACGTGATGAACATTTTCGTCTTCAAAACAACGCACGACCTGAATCACCGCATCGGTTTCGCGGATATTTGCAAGAAACTGATTACCCAAACCTTCACCCTTTGAAGCACCGCGAACAAGTCCCGCAATGTCAACAAATTCAACGGTTGCCGGAACGATTTTCTGAGCATTGTTCATTTTTTGTAAAACGGACAAACGCTCATCGGGAACGACAACAATACCGATATTTGGCTCGATTGTAGCAAACGGATAATTCGCCGCGAGTGCCAATTCCTGTGCGGTCAAAGCATTAAATAAAGTAGATTTTCCAACATTGGGCAAGCCCACGATTCCAACTTGTAACATAAGACAGATTTCAAATTCCAGATTTCAAATTTCAAATTGCTTATTCTAAACTTTTATATTGATTTTGAGAAATGGAGAAATTGTGGCTTAATTTTAGAGAGAAAAAAACATATAGAATTAGATAGAACAGATAATGATAATTTCCTTGATTATAATTTTGATTATTTCATTCAGTGGCTTGAGTCTGACTTATCTCTTCGCTCGAAACGAAACTTTTTTGTGGCGGCTTTCGGCGGGGAATATTATCGGTTCGGCTATTTTCGGTTTGGTTTGTTTTATTATTGCAAATTTTTTCGGGCTAACGGTTGTTACGGTTTTGATCGCTTTAATGATTTCGCTGACACCTTTGATTCTATTAAAAGATAAAGAAAACAAACGAAAATTGAAAGATGATTGGCAACGCGGGAAGGATAAGACTCAGGGTGTAAGTGCTAAAAAGTTCTGGCGGCTTGCGTATTATTTGTTTTTTCTGGTTTTGTTTCTGGCATTTTTTGATCGGGCGATGATCTTCGCCGATGACGGGATTTTTACGGGAGCGTCGCAGAATCTGGGCGATCTGCCGTATCATTTGGGAGCGATCTTTTCATTTACGGACGGGAATAATTTTCCGCCGCAGAATCCTTCGTTTGCGGACGCAAAATTTACATATCCTTTTATTGCCGATTTTCTGACGGCGTGTTTGGTCAAACTAGGTGCGAGCGTGCAATCGGCGATGCTGATACAAAATGTAAGTTGGGCATTTTCGCTGCTGGTGATTTTGGAAAGGTTTGTTTTCAAAATCACAAACAATCGCCTTGCGGGAAAACTCGCACCGTTCATATTATTTTTCAGCGGCGGTTTGGGCTTCTTGTGGTTTTTCAATGATTATTGGTATGGCACGCAGGGACTTTGGGAAATGCTCTGGAATTTGCCGCAGGATTATACGATCGGCGAAAAATTCCGCTGGGGAAATTCTTTGGTCGTGCTGTTTATCACGCAGAGAAGTCTGCTTTTTGGATTGCCTCTGACGATTGTTGTTTTGGGAAAATTGTGGGAAATTTTTGCCGCAGAGGACACGGAGAAAAAAGAGTATGGTAAGAGGGAAAGGAAAAAATCAACACGATTTTCTTCTATTATTGCACCTCTGTTTATCGGATTAATTGCGGGAACTTTACCGCTGATACACGCTCACAGTCTGGCGGTTTTATTTGTCGTTTCGGCATTTTTGTTTTTCTTTAGTTTGAAAAATTGGCAGGAGTGGATTTGGTTTGGAGTCGGTGTTTCGATAATTGCCGTTCCCGAACTGCTTTGGATTCTGTCGGGAAGTGCGACGCGGACGAGCGAATTTATCGGCTGGTATTTCGGTTGGAGTGCGGGAGAAGAAAATCTGGTTTGGTTTTGGCTGAAAAATACGGGGATTTTTATTCCGCTTTTGGTTGCTGGATTGTTATTAATTTATTTCCCGCAAAGTCGCAAAGTCGCAAAGGAAGAAATAAGTAAGAAGAAAAACGTAAAAGGTAAGAAAGATGAAAAAACTTACCAACCACCAATTACCAATTACCAATTACTTTTCTTTCTGCCTTTTTTATTCATTTTCATTGCTTCAAATGTGGCAAAATTTGCACCTTGGGAATGGGATAATATTAAAGTTTTGATATATTGGTTTGTCGGTTCGATTCCTTTTGCGGCGTTTGCTTTGGCTTGGCTTTGGCAGAGAGATAAAATTTCCAAAGCGATTGCGGTTTTGTGTCTGATTGTTTTAATATTTGCGGGAGCATTGGACGTTTGGCGGACGGCTTCAGGGCAGATGAGAAACGGTGTTTTTGATGCGGATGCCGTCAAGATCGCCGAAGAAATTAAAGAAGAAACCGAACCGAATGCTTTATTCTTAAATGCTCCGACGTATAATTCCGCCGTTGTTTTGACGGGCAGACGTTCCCTGATGCGTTATCTCGGTCATCTTTCTTCGCACGGAATTGATTATGCGGAACGCGAAAACGATTTAAAGCGAATTTATCTGGGCGATGCCTCAGCCGATATTTTATTGAAAAAATATGACATTGATTATGTTTTGATCTCACCGAAGGAACGCGAGTATTTTGCACAGTTTTCACAGCAGATAAATGAGCAGTATTTCCAAAAATTCACACTAGCCGCCGTTTCCGGCGAATACAGAGTTTATAAGGTCAAATGAGCAAGAAAAAAAAGGCAAAAAAAATAGTTGAGATTGAAGATTCGGGAGTGGAGAGTCAAACATCCGGGCTTGAAAATCTGGATGCGGGGATTGATGAGTTTAATAAACCGACAAATGATCCTTTTTGGCTTTTGAGCTGCGGTTTGATTACGGTGATCGCGGTTTTTTTGCGTTTCTTTTGGCTCGAACTCAAGCCGCTGCATCACGACGAAGGAGTAAACGGATTCTTCCTGACGAGGCTTTTCCGCGAAGGTTTTTATCAATACGATCCGGCAAATTATCACGGTCCCGATCTTTACTATCTTTCGCTGACCTTTGCCAAAATCTTCGGCTTAAACACGATCAGCGTCCGCTCAAGCGTGGCGGTCTTCGGTGTGTTGACGGTTGTTCTGGTTTTCTTTTTAAGACGTTATATCGGCAAAATCGGAAGTCTTGCGGCGGGACTTTTTCTGGCACTTTCGCCCGGAATGGTTTATATTTCGCGGTATTTTATACACGAGATTCTGTTCGTGTTTTTCAGTTTAAGCCTCGTTATTTCAATGGCTTATTTTATTGAAAAACGCAAGGCGGGAATTTTTTCGGTGGTCTGGATGGTTTTGCTTTTGATGATTTGTTTTCTTCCGCCGGCTTTGTCTTTGGCAAGTTATTACGGCGGCGAAAATATGACTCTCGTCTGGACTTTGCGAATAGCTATTTTTGCCGTCGAAGGAGTTTTGATATTTTTCATAATGCGGATGCTGCTTGCCTGGAACGAAGGCATGCCGATCTATTTTCTGCTTGCATCGGCTTCCGTGATTTTTCTTTTTGCAACAAAGGAAACGGCTTTTATCACTATCGGAACAATGATGATCGCCTGCGTCTGCGTTTGGATATGGCGGCGAATCTATCAGAGTTCGATCAATAAATTACGCCCGGATGAACTCTCGAAAAAACCTCTGACGTGGAAAAATTTCCGCGAAGCACTCGGCAGTTCAAACGACTTTTTGCTTATTTCACTTGCCTTTGCCGCCGTATTTATCTATGTCGGAGTTTTGTTTTTCTCCTCGTTCTTTACATATTCCGAAGGTGTGCAAAAAGCCTTTGAAGCCTACGCGATCTGGACGAAAACGGGCAGCAGCAACCATACGCAAAGCGGATTTTGGGCGTATGCCAAATGGCTTTGGGAGATCGAATCACCGCTCATAATTTTATCGGCTGCCGGCACATTGATCGCATTTATCAAAGCCCGCCACCGCTTCGCACTTTTTACGGCATTCTGGGGTTTCGGTTTGTTTCTGGCTTATTCGCTAATTCCTTATAAAACGCCATGGCTGATGCTTTCTTTTACGCTCCCGATGTGTATTACCGGCGGTTACGCCATCAATGAATTAGCCATTTCAAAAGCACCGATCCAAAAAGTTTTAGCGGCAGTTCTGGCAGTCGCTTCGGCGGGAATTTTGTCCTATCAAACCTATGAACTGAATTTCGTCAAATACGACGACGATTCGATGCCCTATGTTTATGCCCACACCAGACGCGGATTTTTAGACCTGATTAAAGACATCGAACGCTACGCCGAAAAAAGCGGCAGGGGAAAAGAAGCGACCATCGAGATCGTTTCGCCCGATTACTGGTCAATGCCCTGGTATATGAATAATTATAAAGCCGCCAATTTCCACGGACGTTTTGTTGATGCCAACACCGCCGAAATGATCGTTGCCTCAAAAGCCCAACTGCCCGAACTTGCACCGCGATACGCCGCCCATTACAAATACGTCGGCACATACCCTCTGCGTCCGGGCGTTGATCTGTATTTGCTTGTCAGAAACGATCTGGCGGACACGACGGCGAAGGAAATCTATCAGATTCCGCCCGAATAATTTTCAGTCGAAAATTAATGGCAGACGGAACGCCGTCCCGTTTATAAAAGTGAAAAAAATTATCATCATCGGAGCAGGTTTGGGCGGATTGTCGGCTGCTTGCAGTTTGGCAAAATCGGGATTTGATGTAACGGTTTTGGAAAAAAACAAAACTGTCGGCGGCAAGGTCAATTTTGTTGAATCGGGCGGTTATAAATTCGATACGGGGGCTTCGCTGCTAACGATGAAGCACGTTTTTGAAGACCTTTTTGAATTTTGCGGACGCGATATAAATGATTATTTGGAATTCAAAAAACTCGCTCCGATCTGCCGTTATGTTTGGTCGGACGGCACAAAATTCGATGCTTTTGACGATTTGGCAAAAACCGAAAGCGAAATTGAAAAACTTGCTCCCGGAGATGCCCGAAATTTCAGAAAGTATCTTGCCGATTCAAAGCAAAAATACGAAATTGCAGAACGGACGTTTCTCGCAAAAAGCCTCAACGAATTATCAAAATTGTTAAAGCCGAAATATCTTCCGGATCTATTGAAAATTTCGACTTTGAAAACTCTCGACAAACACAATAAAAAATATTTCAAATCCGAAAAACTCCAACAACTTTTCAACCGTTTTGCAACCTACAACGGTTCTTCGCCATATAAAACTCCCGCGACTTTTGCACTTATTCCTTACGTCGAATTCGGCTTGGGAGCGTGGTATGTAAAGGGCGGAATTTATCAAATTCCGAAAGCATTGGAAAAATTGGCAATTGAATTAGGCATAAAATTTCGTTTTGAAACGGAAGTTGCGGAAATACAAATTGAAAACAAAAAAGCAAAAGGCGTGAAACTTAAAAACGGCGAAATTCTTAAAAGCGATTTCGTCATAACAAACGCCGATGCCGTCGAAACCTACCGCAATTTGATTGATAAAAACAAACGAAAAATCTATACTGACAAAAAACTCGCCAAGATCGAACCGTCGTGCAGCGGTTTTGTTTTGTTACTCGGAACAAACAAAAAATTCGACCAACTCGCCCATCACAACATATATTTCTCCGACGATTATAAAGCGGAATTTAAAGCAATATTTGAAACCAAAACTCCCGCAAGAAATCCGACGATTTACGTCTGTGCGACTTCCCGAACCGACGAAACGCAAGCACCGGAAAACAGCGAAAATCTGTTTATTTTGATAAATGCACCTTACACGAGTTCGGCAACGGTTTGGGAAAAAGAAAAGCAAAATTACCGAAATCTGATAATCAAAAAACTCGAAGAATTCGGCTTGGAAGATTTGGAAAATTCAATCGAATTCGAGCAAATAATCACGCCTGAAGATTTTGAGAATAAATACCGTGCAAACAAAGGTTCGATCTACGGCGTTTCGTCCAACGGCATTTTCTCGGCATTTATGCGTGTGCCGAATATGGCAAAAGACATCGAAAACCTGTATTTTGTCGGCGGCACAACCCATCCCGGCGGCGGAATGCCGCTTGTTTTACTGTCAGGGAAAATGGCTTGCGAACTGATTTTGGAAGACACTTGATTTTATTTGAAAACTGCCGCAAACTTTTTATAAAGAAATTGTGTGTTATAAATTAGACATTATTGGAAATAAGAATTAGCCCGCGAATAAACGCGAAATTACGCGAAAAAAGGAAATTCATAAAATCTTTTGTCTTATTTTCGCGGTCTTTCGCGTTTATTCGCGGGAAAAATATTCTTATCATATTGAGCATTTTGTTATTTCCGATAATGTCTATTGAAAACTAAAATCCTTAATATTTGAGATTAAATTTTGGATTCAATTGGAAATTTCAGACCTGCAGTTTTTTCTTTGAAAAATATGTTTAGGAAAACCAATTATGAAAAGTAAATTTGCCGATTGTCTGGAAAAAGCAAAATCGAATGAAAACGAGAGTTCGATTAGTGATGCCGAGAAAACTCTGCTTAATGAGGAAGAAGCCCGGCACGTTTTTTCGCGGGTGAAAGCGGGACTTTTGACCATTCAACAATGGAACGAAAATGCTGTACTTTCTTCTTATGAGGTTTTTGATGAGAAAGGAAATGAACTTGCCGATAAAGGTTTGCACGTTGGAGATTTCATAAGAATTTGGCTGAAAGGTTCGGGTAAATATGATTGGGTAAAAATTACGGATGTTTTTGATAGGGAAGATGAATTCGTCATCACCGTCAAACCGACTTTTGATCCGACGGATGAAAATCTGGACAAAAATCTGACTTCACATTTTCTTACCGATGAGGCGACCAATAACTTTTGTCTTTCAAGGGATTATAAAACCGTAAAGTTTTACATCATCGGATTAGATGAAAAGCGAAACACGCAGCAAACGGAGAATGCTCTGGAAACGGTGCGAAATTTAGCGGTAAATCTCAGCACATATCTCGGAATTCAAAACGGCGAATGGGAAAAATTCGCTCACCATTTTCTCGAATCAGCGGCGGAGATCGAACGGGAAAATACTTTGAAAAAATAAGGATAAACGCGTGCCTGAAAGTTACAAATATGATGCGGTCGTGATCGGTTCGGGTCCGAACGGCTTGGCGGCAGGCATTTGTCTGGCACAAGCGGGACTTTCGGTTTTGATCGTCGAAGCGGCGGACGAGATCGGCGGCGGAATGCGTTCGGCGGAACTTACCTTGCCCGGTTTTACGCACGACATTTGCTCGACAATTCATCCGCTCGCCATCGCTTCACCCGTATTTAATACATTTCCGCTTGATAAATTCGGCTTAGAATTCATTCAGCCGCCCGCATCCTTGGCTCATCCGTTTGATGACGGAACTGCCGTTTTGCTCAAAAAGTCAATTAAGGAAACCGCTGAAAATCTCGGTGCGGATGCGGAAGATTATAAAAAATTAGTCGGTCATTTGGCGAATAATTGGAATAAACTCGCTCCCGACGCACTCGCTCCGCTGAGAATTCCGAAGCATCCTTTTTTACTTGCAAAGTTCGGCTTAAAAGCATTTCGTTCCGCACGCAGTTTGGCGGAAAGCTATTTTTCGACAAAACAAGCCAAAGCTCTTTTTGCCGGAAACGCCGCCCATTCGATGCTGTCTTTGGAAAAAATACCGAGTGCGGCTTTCGGCTTGATTTTGTCGGTTCTCGGACATGCCGTCGGCTGGGGATTTCCGCGTGGCGGTTCACAGAAAATCGCTGAAGCTCTCGCGGAATATTTCAAATCACTCGGCGGTCAAATCGAAACGAGCAACCGCGTTAAAAACATTGATGAACTGCCGAAATCCAAAACAATTCTGTTCGATGTTACTCCAAAACAAATTATCAACATCGCCGGAAATCGTCTGCCTGATTCTTACAAAAAACGCCTCGAAAATTACAAATACGGAGCGGGAGCATTCAAAATGGATTTTGCATTGAGCGAGCCGATTCCGTGGCTGGCGAAGGAATGTTTAGAAGCGGGAACAGTTCATTTAGGCGGAACATTTGACGAGATCGCCGAATCAGAAACCAAAGTTGCAAACGGAAAAATCCCCGAAAAACCGTTTGTTCTCGTCGCTCAAACCAGTCTTTTCGATGAAACCAGAACACCGGAAGGCAAACACACCGCGTGGGCTTACTGCCACGTCCCGAACGGTTCGACTGCCGATATGACCGAAGCTATTGAAAACCAGATCGAATGTTTCGCTCCCGGCTTCCGCGATCTTGTTCTCGCCAAGTCCGTCAAAACTCCGCAAGACTTGGAAAACTTCAATCCAAACTACATCGGCGGCGACATCAACGGCGGCAAACAAAGTCTAACTCAGCTTTTTACACGCCCTGTCGCCAAAATAAACCCTTACGCAATTCCCGCCAAAGGCTTATACATTTGCTCCTCGTCAACCCCGCCCGGCGGCGGAGTTCACGGAATGTGCGGCTTCCACGCGGCGAAGACGGTTTTGGAAACAGAGTTTAATTTGAAAATAAAAGAATCTTAGCTCGTAAATGACGCAAAAGAACGCGAAAAATTATTAAGTTTAATTTAAAAACTCCCGCCCTTTATCCTCAATCTCAACCGGAGCATCAAAATTCGGCATTTCTTCTTCCAAGTTCCAGATTTCAAATAGAGCGGGCGGGCATTCGGTAATAAATCTTGAGGGTTTTTGGATGATGGTTTGACGGTTGTAGTCAACGATCATCAGCGGATATGTGAGATAAAGTTCGTCTTTGGCTCGTGTCAGGGCGACATACCAGAGGCGGCGTTCTTCTTCTTCGGAGTCTATTTCCCGAAGCGAGCGTGGTGAAGGGAATTTGCCTTCGGCTGTCCAGATTAGAAAAACGGCATTCCATTCCAAACCTTTGGCTTGATGAATGGATGTGAGCGTCAGGAGTTCGTCTTCTTCGCCGCCCATAACGACATCTTCGCCGCCGATTGCGGTTGGTTCATTAAATCTTTCGGTGGAAAGTAATGCCAGTTCGCTCAGGAAATCTTCGGTTGAATCGTATTTATTGGCATACATCGCTAAACCTTGTAAATCTTCGAGTCGTGCTTCGGCGTTTTCGTAATTTTCGACCAGATGCTGTTCGTAACCGCTGGTTAAAATCAGTTCGATCTGTTTGCCGGGTTTGTTGCGGTTTTCGTCGGAAGTGATTT
This sequence comes from Pyrinomonadaceae bacterium, assembly GCA_041744535.1. GTDB lineage: Bacteria > Acidobacteriota > Blastocatellia > Pyrinomonadales > Pyrinomonadaceae > Aridibacter. The sequence continues at coordinate 1,274 of JBGTKR010000205.1, read as the reverse complement.
TTTCGAGAAGTTTGACGAAAGTTTCCCACGATTTTTTACTACGAGGTCTGACCGAAGGCGGAAACCCGACAGTTATGGAGGGTGCAGAGTTTTGACGAGACGAACTTTTTGCACCCTCATTCACATTCGGGTTTCCGCCTTTGTCCGCTGACTTTAAGAGTTTCGCTTCGGATTTAACCATTTCAAAAGGCTTTTCTCTTAATGCAATTACTTCAAAAATCTTATTCGCCGTTACATTTCCGACGCTTGGGATCATTTTCAAAATGCGTTTCCAAGCGAGTTCATCGCGTGGGTTGACGATGATTTTCAAATAGGAAATAACGTCTTTGATGTGTGCCTGTTCAAAGAAACGCACGCCGCTTTGGACTCGATACGGGATGTTGCGTTTTGTTAATTCAAGTTGCAGTTCGATGGAATGATAATGCGAGCGATATAAAACTGCGATGTCTTCAAGTAAAGTTCCTTCATCGCGTAATTCCAAAATTCTCGAAGCGACAAACGCCGATTGCTGTTCGACATCGGAGCAGGGAATTAACGCAGGTTTAAAATCTTGTGATTGTTTTATCGCTTCCAGAGTTTTCGGAAATTGCTTGCGGTTATTGGCGATGGAAACATTTGCCAAGCCCAAAATTTCGGGCGTTGAACGGTAATTTTTCTCCAATTTGAATTCCTGCGTGTTCGGATAGCGTTGTGGAAATTCATAAATATTTGTAAATTCCGCACCACGCCAAGCGAAAATGCTTTGAGCATCGTCGCCGACGACCATCACGTTTTTGTGTTTGACGGCGAGCAGATCAATTATCTCGGCTTGCAACTTGTTCGTGTCCTGATATTCGTCAACAAGAATGTGCTGAAATTGTTCAGCGTAAAGTTCGGCGATGGCGGGTTTTTCGAGCAGAAGCCGTTTCCAATTTAGCAGAAGATCGTCATAATCCATCACATTCCGCTCACGCTTTCGCTCCATATAATTAAAATCCACACGCTTTATTTGCTGCGAAAGCATTTCAAAATACGGATATTTTTGGACAATCACATCTTCAATCGGTTGGTCTGTATTGTTGGCATAAGAGATTATATTTTGAACAACTTGCGGTTTCGGAAAGCGTTTCGATTTTGTATCAATCGCCGATTCATCTATGCAAACGCTGATAAAATCTCTCGCGTCTTCCGCGTCCAGAATCGAATAATTTGAATTAAACCCAATCGAAACAGCGTGTTTCCGCAAAATCAAATTTGCAATTCGATGAAAAGTCCCGCCCCAAACCCTGTGAACA
>JBGTKR010000204.1:0-8399 GCA_041744535.1 Pyrinomonadaceae bacterium | reverse complement strand
CAGGGATAAGGACGCTGGCAATAAAAGTATTAGCGGAAACAAACTGCGAAAATAAAAGAGCTAAGTTAGAAGATTTTGGTGATGATTTTGAAAGTTTGATTGAAATACTAAAGAAACTAAAATTTTTATAGGAAAGCCCTGCCACCAAGTATGATTTCAATCTCCGAAGCCAAAAAAATCATTCAAGATAAAACATTTTCACTGGAAAATGAAACGGTGCATATTTCAAATGTCGTCGGTAGAATTCTTGCTGAAGATATTTTTGCTGATATGGACTTACCGCCGTTTGACCGTTCGCAGATGGATGGGTTTGCGGTGCGGACGGAAGATGTTAAAAATACTCCTGCGAAACTTAGAATTGTCGGCGAATCGGTGGCGGGACTCAGATGGCGTGAAGTTAATGGATTAAAAACTGTCCGAAGTATGGTTCTAAAAATCTAAATTTTTATCTTTATGAAAATCTAATTCTTTAATAATTGCTTTTGCAAGCCCCCGCGTAATTTTTTGCGGAATTTCAGCGTGAGCCGGGTTTTCGGGTAACGGGTCTTTTTCAACAGATAATTCCATTGGATTGACAAACTCTCTGCCAATTTCTTTGAGTCTTCTAACATTAATTTCTCCAAGTCCAATGACAATTCCGTTTGGAGACGAATCTAACTGTGGGTGAAGTATTTTGAAAAGTTCATCTATACTAAGAATAGAAAGCCGGCTGACAGATATATTTTGTCCTTTGAAAATAGAGCTTTCCTTTCGATTTTCTTTTTCATCCCACCAAGCCCTATGGATAGCACGAACAATATTTTCTTTTAATGAAACTTCGGGTCGAGGCATTAATTTAATAAACTTTTAACTTTCTCTACTAACTCAAAAATATCTGCGAGTTTGTTTTCGTCTTCTTCTTCCAGACTTTCAAAATAATATTCAGCTTTATTTGAAAAAAACTCTATTTCTACAGACTTTCCATTTCTATCCTCAAATCCGATTGATAAATTTCCCGCTAAAGTTATGAACAAACTCGGTCTATGTAATTTCAATTCAGGTAAATAGTTTGCAAATTGTTTTAAAAAGAATATAGAACCTCTCGATATTTTTCTACCTTGTCCGCCATACCAACCTTCTTGATACGACTTAAATTCATCAAATCGGTTTTTTCCATTTTCACCAAATATGGTTATCAACTCTTTTGGAAAAAGTAATTTATCATTTGATGTAGAATTCTTTGTCCCTACTTTTAACAATTCATTGTTTTGTTTAGGCAGATTTTCATTTTGAGACTTAAACAAATCAGTAGTTGATTTTCCTGTTCCAAAAGGAAAAAATTCTGTTTGATTAAATGCTAAATCTAAATTCATTTGCAACCTCGTTTAATTTTGAAGAATTTCTCCATTTAATTTGAATATATTGAATATATTAACTACATCATTTGTCGCATTAATCGCAAACTTTTCAATATCTCCCAAGTTTGAGTAATTAAGATTTATACTAAAAAAAATTGAATCGCTATAACTTAAAGAATTAGCAAGAGTAACATCCGCTTGTTGTAAATTCGTATTTTCAGGTATGCTAACTTCATATGTTGCAATAACAGGAGAAAGTTCAGCAATATCATTTGACAAATTAAGGTGTTCTGAAAGAAGTTTTAAGTTCTCATTCGGTTCTAATTTTAAGTGATAACTTAATTTGATATTTGCATTTCCATTCACTACATCTTCATCAATTTTTTTGAGAGCACCAAATGTAATTTCCGCAATATCAATAATGTTTCGTTCATCGCCATCAATAAAATCGTCACTTATTATTTCAAAAGATGAGATTGTAAACCTAATGCCGAGTCTGCCGTCTAAAAGAATAATTGTCATCTGAGCATCGCCAAGTTTATTCGTCGGTGCTTCTGCAATAATCCTTGAAGCATCAATTCCAAATGGAGCTAATTTTTTGCAAAGCCCGCCAAAGGAATCTGTTCCGACAACAGGCAAGGACTGAATTAATCTTTCATAATTCCATTTGAAAGCTATTGAAACTTGTTCAACCTCGAAATCTCGCATTTTGTTTCTCTCTTTTCAATTTTATATTATACAATGATTATTTTGTATATAACGATAATTACAGCAGTTTAACCAGAAAGATTAAACTAATTTATCTTACCTTTTATTTGAATTATTTTCACATTTAAATATAAATTGTGATTTCTTGATAAAACAATTCTCACAAATTTTATGCTTATGATTTCAATTTCCGAAGCCAAAAATATAGTTAAGAGCAAAACATTTTCACTCCAGAATGAAAGTGTTCACATATCAAATGTCGTCGGCAGAATTCTTGCTGAAGATATTTTTGCGGATATGGATTTGCCGCCGTTTGACCGTTCGCAGATGGACGGGTTTGCGGTGCGGACGGAAGATGTAAAAGATGCTCCGGTGAAACTTAAAATTGTCGGCGAATCGGTTGCCGGAAAAGGCTGGCACAATGAATTGAGATCGGGCGAAGCGGTTAGGATTATGACGGGTGCTTCTGTTCCCGTTGGTGCGGATTCGGTGCAGAAAGTTGAGTTGACGGCGGAGGAAGATGGATTTATTACGATTGAAGAAGCGACAAAAGTTCAGCAGAATATCGTCAAACAAGGTCAGGAAATTGTAAAAGGTGAAAAAGTTTTTGAAAAGGGCGAAATTATTACCGAAAATATGGTTGCAACGCTTGCTTCTTTTGGTTATCAAAATGTGAAAGCTGCAAAACGTCCGAAAGTTGCGATTCTGGCGACGGGAAGCGAGATCGTTGATGTTTCCGAAAAGCCGAAGCAGGATCAGATTCGCAACTCTAATTCGTGGATGTTGAAAGCGTTTGCGGAAAAATATGCGGAAACGGAAATTTTGCCGACGGCAGTTGATGAACTGGAAGGTTTGAAAAAAACTATAAAATCTGCGATAAAAAGTTGCGATTGTTTGATAATTTCGGGCGGCGTTTCGGTTGGGGATTATGATTTTACAAAACCGGCTTTGCGTGAGATCGGGGCGGAGATATATTTTGAAAAGATTTCCTTAAAACCCGGTAAACCGATGGTTTTTGCGAAATTGAATGATACTTTGATTTTTGGTTTACCGGGAAATCCCGTTTCGATTGCGGTTACATTTTTTATTTTTGTGCGGATGGCTTTGCTGCAAATGCAGAACGCAAAACAAACCGGATTGAAAAAAGGTTTTGCAAAATTGATGCACGACATTAAAGCCGTCAAAGGACGCGATGCGATGCTGCCCGTTTCGCTTTCGACGAATAAAAAGGGTAAATTAACGGTGGAAACTATGCGATTTTCGGGTTCGTCAAATTTTATACGATTTGCAAAGGCAAACGGACTCGTTTTTATTCCGCAAGATAAGAATTTAGAAGCAGGAGATGTTGCAGAAATTTGTTTTCTGCCGTAGATTATGAGCCAACTTTCACATTTTGACGATAACGGAAATATTAAAATGGTTGATGTTTCTAAAAAGGAAATTTCGCCGCGGACGGCAATCGCTTCGGGCAAGGTTTTGCTTAATGATGAAACCGTTGCGGCAATTCAGCAGCAGACAAACCCGAAGGGAAATCCGCTGGAAATTGCACGGATTGCGGGAATTATGGGAGCGAAAAAAACTTCCGAGTTGATTCCGCTGTGTCATCAGATAAATTTATCAACCGTAAATATTCACGCCGAGATCAGAGAATTCGGGATTTATCTGCAGGCGGTTGCGAAAACGACTTCGCAGACGGGAGTTGAAATGGAAGCCTTAACGGCGATAAGTGTTGCGGCTTTGACAATTTACGATATGTGTAAGGCGGTTCAGCAGGATATTCAAATTACCGACATTCAGCTTGAATCAAAAATGGGCGGAAAATCCAGTTATACAAGAGTTTAGAAGTTGTTTGAAAAACGTAACGCCAGCGTCCCGCTGGCAGTCGTGGCGTGCGTCCCGCCGCCGCTTCAAGTTTATTTTTTGCTCAATATTGAATTTATTTTGAGTTTAGTCAGAAAGCGGGACGGATGGCGTTACGTTACAAATTCCTAATAACGAATTTTTCCAACGAAAAACATAAAATAATCAACTAAATATTTAACTTGGAGCGAACTTTAGTGTAAAATAGAGCGTAAAGAGTTTTGAGAATCCAAAAGGAGAAAAAATGATTAATAGATATAAAGTAGCCGAAGATGTTAAACCGCAGGTCAAACTTTTGATCGTCGCCACAGTTATCAGTATTCTGATCTGGGCAGCTTCGTGGTATTTTCCATTTGCCAATTATTTAGTTTATCCGCTGCAATTATTCGCCACATTCGTTCACGAAGGCAGCCACGTTTTGGCGACCTTGATGACGGGCGGTGCGGTGCAGTCGCTGACGGTTTCGCCGGATGCCAGCGGTGTCGTCTGGTCTTTGACGAACAGTTGGCTTTCGCAATTGATCGTTTCAAGTGCGGGTTATCTCGGCACGACTCTTTTCGGCATATTTCTGCTGATCTGGTTCAGATATAATTATTCTTCCCGCAACGCACTTTATTTTGCATCAGGCTTTGTCGGTGTGATGACCGTCGTTTTCGGTCTGCTTGCCCCGATCTGGAATGTGTTGAGTGCAAGAGTCGGCGTTTTGGATGTTGCCTTTACGGTAATTTCAGGTGCAGTTCTAACCGCCGGATTATTTGCGGTTGCAAAATATGCAACGCTTAAATGGGTTAATTTCTCGCTCGCCTTTTTAGCGGTTCAATGTCTGCTCAATGCCGTTTTCAGTTTGAAGGATTTATTCGTCATTTCCGCTACCAGCGACGCTCAATCGGACGCAGCAAATATGGCGGCTGCAACCGGAATTCCCGCTATCGGCTGGGTTATGATCTGGATAATCGCTTCGGTTATTATGATCTCCATCGGCTTGCGGGCTTATGCCGTTTCACAGCAGTCAAAGCAGCACGATCTGCCGTTTGAAGACAATCAATTTTAGATTTTGGATTTTAGATTTTGGACTTGCGATTGGATATATTTTTATCTGATCGCAATTTTTTATGAAGAAAAAACCGAAAACTTTGAACGATTTAACCGTTGGAACAAGACTTCTTTATCGTGCAAAAACTGATTGGCGGTGTGCGGTTGTTTCACGAATCGGAGATGAAAAGGTTACGCTGATCGTTTGTTCGCCGACGGCAGAACCTACCGCTTACGACGTTTGCTTGACGTTGAAATTATTTTTGATGGAAAAATTCCGATTCTTAAAGTAGAGTCTGATGAAAACTGGCGTGAGAATTTTACAATTTACGATTTTCGTTGGTAAATTTCACTAAAAAACCTTATAACATCACCTATGTTGTTTAACTCCATCGAGTTTGCCATATTTCTGCCCGTTGTTTTTGCACTTTATTGGAGCGTCTTTAAAAGCAATTTAAAACTTCAAAATGCGTTTCTAATTGTCGTTAGCTATATATTTTACGGTTGGTGGGATTGGCGTTTTTTGTCTTTGATAATTTTTAGTTCTGCCGTTGATTATCTCGTCGGTTTGGGGTTGGGCAAATTTGATAAATCTTCGACTAGAAAAATACTTTTAGCGACGAGCGTGTTCGTTAATCTGGGATTTTTAGGATTTTTTAAATATTATAACTTTTTTGCGGAAAGTTTTGTGCAGACATTTACGTTATTCGGGCAAAATTTTGATGTATCGAGATTAAATATAATTCTTCCCGTCGGAATCAGTTTTTATACATTTCAAACTTTAAGTTATTCGATTGACGTTTACCGCAAAAAATTGAAACCGACAAATGATCCGATTGCATTTTTTTCTTACGTCAGTTTTTTCCCGCAATTAGTTGCCGGTCCGATTGAAAGAGCGACAAATTTTTTGCCGCAGTTTTATATCTCACGAAACTTTGACCATGAAAAAGCCGCCGACGGACTTCGCCAAATTCTCTGGGGATTGTTCAAAAAAATGGTGATCGCCGACAATTGTGCTTATCTGGTCAACGCAATTTACGGCAGTTCCGAAATTCACACGGGAAGCACGCTTCTGATGGCGACTTTTCTTTTTGCGTTTCAAATCTACGGTGATTTTTCGGGATATTCCGACATCGCCATCGGAACGGCAAGATTATTCGGTTTTGACCTGATGAAAAACTTTGCTTTCCCGTATTTTTCACGCGATATTGCCGAATTCTGGCGGAGATGGCATATTTCGCTTTCGACTTGGTTCAGAGATTATTTATATATTCCACTCGGCGGCAGCAGAGGCGGCAAATTAAAGGTAATCAGAAATATTTTTATAATCTTTATCGTCAGCGGCTTTTGGCACGGTGCGAATTGGACTTTTATATTTTGGGGCTTTCTGAATGCAGTATATTTTCTTCCCTTATTATTACTAAACCGCAATAGAAAAAACTTAGATGTCGCCTCACCGGACAGAATAATTCCGACCTTAAAGGATTTTTTTAATATTTCAGTTACATTTTCATTAATAATGGCGGCGTGGATATTTTTTCGAGCCGATACGATCACTCAGGGCTTTTCTATTCTGCAAAAAATCATTTCCACTTCGCTTTTTACTTTTCCCGATAGATTTTCAGGCAGAATAATTTTGCTTATAATGTTTCTGGTAATAGTAGAATGGATGCAAAGAGATAAAGAACACGGATTGGATTTCAGCGGATTGAACATTCCTTTGATCGTCCGGTATCTGATCTATTACGCTGTCATTTTAGCAATATTTATTTTTACCGGGAAAACTCAGGCATTTATATATTTTCAATTTTAATTGCAAAAGGAATGCGAAAATTTTTAATCAAATCTATTTTATTTTTCCTGTCCGTATTATTAATGGCATTTTTCTTGGATTATGCCGTTACCGTCGGACTTAGAAAAACCGAGTATGAAAAATTCGCTCAATGGACGGACATATTCGGCGGGAAAGTAAATGCGGACATAATTATCAGCGGCAGTTCCAGAGCTTGGTGGCATTATTCGCCAAAAATATTTGAAGAAAATATGAAATGCTCAACTTATAATCTTGGGATGAACGGTCAGACTTTTTATTTGCAGTATTACAGATATAAAGCCTACGAAAAATACAATAAAAAACCGAAAATTATAATTCAGAATTTGGATGATTTCAGCTTGCAAAAATATGGTCATATCGCCAATCAGGAACAATTTCTGCCTTACATTAACGAAGAAATTATTATAAATCCGGTTTTAACATATAAAACTTTGAGCAAATGGGATTTACAAATTCCCTTTTACAGATACATCGGAGAATATCCGGTTATTAGAGTCGGTTTACTGGAATTTTTTAACTTAAAGCATTTTCCAACTAAAAATTACAAAGGTTTTGAAGGACAAAAAACTACTTGGAGCGATGAGGAAATTAAAGAATTAAAAAATCTTGGTAAAACGAAAGTCGAAATAGATGAGGAATCGGTTGAACTTTTTGAGAAATTTATAGCGGAAACCAAGCAGTCGGGCATAAAATTGATTCTCGTCTACAGCCCTTTTTATTTTGAAGGTCAATCTGTTTTTTCCAATCACGATAAAATGTTATCAATGTATAAAAAAATAGCTGAGAAAAATAACTTACTGTTTTTTGATTATTCCCAACAGCCGATTTCCTACAAAAAAGAATTATTTTATAATGCGATGCACTTGAATGAAACCGGAGCTGAAGTATTTTCAAATGATTTGGCTGAAAAAATGCTCAAAAACTATTTTCAAAAATGCCGTTAGCTTTTAGTTGTGAAAGGTTCGGATTTTCTGCAAGCAGAATATAAAACTTTTTCTGAAGTTTTTCTCAATTTATATCTTTTCAAACTCCATGCTAAATCTGCAGACTATGGTTCTCAAAATCTAATTTTGATTGCTTCAAAGTCTGATAAAAATTCCTCTGAAATCCGATGATGAAGAAATCTCCAGCCTGTTCAAAACCCGACATAAAGAGCCTTTTGATCTAACCGTCCCAGCTTTGACTGATGATCTTGCCCTAATCAAATATTACAATTTTTTCGCACAAAAATTCGCCGGAATAAATCCGCAGCGATTAACGGATAGATTTTTTGATTTGATAAATAAAATTTTCGGTATTAAAAAGAGGCGTAGATTCAAGTTTTTTCTCATCTCGAATCACATTCATTAGAGGCGTGGAACTTTAACTTTAAATTGACATGACATCTAATACGCAGTAGCAGTTGGCAGGTGCAGTCGGCAGTAAGACAAGTGCTTATTTAACGTGAGTTCGAGATAAGCCGTCGAAGACGGTGATATATTTGTAGCCCATAACGCTAGTTATGGGAACGAGTTACAGCAGTTTTTCAAGCGGTTGAATAACCGCGACATACAATTTTATGCCGCCATTTTCAATGGCTTTGTCAATTTTGACGATTGAACCCACGATTTGCATCGTGGGCTACAAAT
>JBGTKR010000203.1:0-4403 GCA_041744535.1 Pyrinomonadaceae bacterium | reverse complement strand
CAACATTTTCGCACAGGAAGGCGAAATTGTCAGAAACAATCTGAATTCGGTCGAGATCGAACAGATTATCCAAAGGTTTGCCAAGAACGAAGACGATTTTCGTTATGCTTTAACCAACTATGTCTTTGATAGAAGTGCAACAATCCAGACAATCGGGTTAGGCGGTTTGATAACCGGGACATATCGCCGTGATTCTTTTATGACATTTAAAAAAACCGGTGAAAGGTTTGAGAGAATTACATATTTTCCGATGTCCACATTAACCGAACTGCAAATCACGCCCGAAGATTTAGAGGATTTGGGCGGGGTAAACCCTTTTGCAATAAATCCACGCGATATTAATGATTATTCATTTTCCTACATCGGTAAACAAAAAATTGACGAAATTAACACGCACGTTTTTGATGTGCGACCGAAAACGGTCAATAAAAAATCCAGAAAAAGGTATTTTGTCGGTAGAATCTGGGTTGATGATAGAGATTTAATGATCGTAAAATCCAAAGGCAAAGGCTTTCCCGAAGTAGATAAGCAGCGTTTTCCGGTTGTTGAAACCTGGCGAACTCCTGTTGACGGAAAATATTGGTTTCCGGCTTATTCATCATCAGATGACGAACTTATTTTTGATAGCGGACAGGTAGTAAAGATTCGTATGCGGGTGCGTTACGATAATTACAAACGCGGTCAAAGCGAAGTAATCATTCTGGACGATGACGGTTCCGAGATCGAAATCAACAAAGATAAACCGAGTGAAAACAAAGATCAAACGCCGCCAACACCGGAAAAGAAACCTTAATTGATGTTAAAAAGGAGAGCGGATTATTTCTCAGCTCTCCTTTTTTTATTTTAAAAGCGTTTTATTACCCGACGCTAACTCCAAAGCGACGGCTTCCCTCGATTCTCTCAGCAAGTCCATCATATCGTCTTTTGCCGACTTCCCTTTTGTTTCAATCGGCGGGAGCAGAACCACTTCAATTATTCCCGGATAAGCGACACCCGTTTTTTTGCCCATCATCCGATCCGTGTTTTTTATGGCGACGGGGACAATCGGAGCGTTTGTCTGCAAAGCGAGATGGATCGCACCTTTTTTAAATGGCAGAAGTTCGCCCGGCATCGCCCGTGTTCCTTCGGCAAAAACTCCGAATGAATAACCTGCATCAACTACCGCTTTAGCCTTCGCCATTGATTTTCGGGATTGTTCAGGGTTTGAGCGATCAATTGCAATAATATTGACAAACCCCATTCCCTGCCCCAAGACCGGAACTTTCAAAAGCTCTTTTTTGGCGACAAGTCCGATTCTTCTGCCCAAATGTCCGAAAAGTGTCGCCGTGTCGAGATATGAGCGATGATTCGATACGAAAATATACCCGCGACCTTCTTCGAGATTTTCCAAACCGCTGACTTTCACCTTCGCCCCGCTCAAACTCACCCACGTTCTCGCCCCCCATAAACACAACGGATAAAACCACAAACGCTTATTAATAAGCTGTAGGAAAATCATTGACGGCAAAGCAATAAACAAAAGCAATATCGCCGCCGCAAACAAACTCCACCAATATCTGAGTTTGCCGAAGACAAGAGATTTGTTAGACTCTTTATCAGACTCCTTTTCAGGAAAAACTATCTTTTCATTATTCTTAACAGCGAGGGAAAAATTTTGCTTATGTTTATCTATAAGTTTCATCGGTTTTTGGTCTTTGGTCTTCGGTCTTCGGTTTTTGATTATAACCTAAAACTTGCTTTTTTGGTTATCGCTTTACTACTGACTGCTCACAGCTTACCGCTCACGGCTTCGGCTCAAACTATTCCGACTCCAAAATCGGTTCTCGGTTTTCAACCGACCGATGACAGAACGATTGCCGATTGGAAACAAATTTCGGATTATTTTGCCAAATTAGATAAAGCGAGTCCGAAAGTAAAGGTTGAAGAAATCGGCAAAACAACGCTCGGTAAATCCCAGATCGTTGCTTATATTTCTTCGGCGGAAAATATTAAAAACTTAAATTTGTATAAAAACTACAACAAATTTTTCAGCAATCCGAGTTTAACTAAATTCAAAGATCAAATGGTTCCTAAAGACAGAGGAAAAACGATTGTCGCCATTTCCTGTTCTATTCATTCAACCGAAATTGTCGCTTCGCAAATGTCTATGCTGCTTGCTTACAATCTCGCAACGGCGACGGATGAAACGACAAAACAAATTTTAGATAACACGATTTTGCTTCTGATTCCTTCGGCAAATCCCGACGGCATTGATATTGTTGCCGATTGGTATCGCAAAACTTTGGGGACGAAATATGAAGGAAGTTCGCCGCCGGAGCTTTATCATCATTATGCGGGACACGATAATAACCGCGATTGGTTTATGTTGAATCTGGCGGAAACGCGGAATATCACGAAATTATTTTGGCAAGAATGGTTTCCGCAGATCGTCTATGACGTGCATCAGCAAGGGCAGACGGGAGCGAGAATGACGCTTCCGCCGTTTTTTGACCCGCCGAATCCGCGAATTGATCCGTTGATTTTGCGTGAGTTAGGTTTGCTCGGCTATAAAATGGCGGCTGATCTGCAACGCATTGGAATTAAAGGAGTAACGACCAACGCGACTTACGACACTTGGTGGCACGGCGGTTTTCGCTCCGCACCTTATTATCACAATTCCATCGGCATTTTGTCCGAAGCCGCAAGTGCCGATCTGATGTCGCCCGTAACGATCAAAAAAGAACAATTAATGCGGCGAAATCCGACACGCGGGATAACTTCGATGCTTGAAACCGCGACGAATATTCCCGATCCGTGGATGGGCGGCACTTGGAGTCCGCGGGATATTGCCCAAACTGAAATGGTCGCTTCGATGGCGGTTTTGGAAATGGCGGCGAAATTTCGTGAGCGGTATTTGGAAAATGCAAGAATGTTGGCGATAAACAATCTCAAAGACGATCCGAATGAACCCCAAGCATTTATCGTTTATGCAGGTCAGCCGAATGAAGAACGAGTCGCAAGATTTTTGGAAATTTTAATGTGGCAGGGAATGGAAATTCACGAGATGACACACGAACTCGAAGTTGCTTTAAGCGAAAAAGATAAAATGAAATTCGGCGAAATTCCCGCGGGTTCGTTTATCGTGATGGTCAACCAAACGCAAAAGCCGAATGTTTTGAGTCTTTTTGAAAAACAAATTTACCCCGAACGCATCAATGCCAACGGTGAAGCGGAAGTTCCCTACGACGTTTCGGGCTGGACGCTGCCTTTGCAAATGGGCGTTGAATACGCCGCGGCTTGGAATATAAAGGATTTGGATAAGCATCGCAAAGACTTAAAACGCATTGAAAATATAAATCAGGCGAGAAAAATTCTGAACTTAAAACCGAATAAAATAGCGTTTGATAAATTGCCGAATCCGCTTAAATCCAATCCGAAGATCGGAATGTATAAAGGTTGGGCAAATTCGATGGACGAAGGCTGGACGCGGCTTGTTTTTGATAATCATCAAATAAAATACACGTCCTTGATGGACGAAGATTTTCGCTCGAACAAATTAAATTATGATTCAATTGTTTTGCCTTCAATCGGCGAAAAATTTCTGGTAAACGGCAGAGATGAAAAGGATTATCCGAAAGAATACACGGGCGGAATGACCGAGGCGGGAGTTGAGAATCTCAAAAAATATGTCGAGAACGGCGGTAAATTAATTTGCTTTGATGAAAGCTGCGAACTCGTTATAAATAAATTCAACTTGCCGATAAAAAATATATTAAATAAATTAGACCGCAAACAATTTCATTCACCGGGAACGATTTTGGAAATTGATGTTGATACAACAAACCCGATTGCCAAAGGCTTAAAAGCAAAAACTCCGGCTTATTTTATTTACAGTTCGGCGTATGAAATTGCGGACAATTCAAAAGTAAAATCCGTTGCCGAATACGGCGAAAAAGATATTTTGCTGTCGGGTTGGATTTTCGGCGAAAAATACATCAACGGCAAAACCGCCGTCGCCGAAGCAAATTACGGCAAAGGAAAAATCATTCTTTTCGCCTTCCGCCCGCAGCATCGCGGACAGACATTCGGAACATTTCCATTTCTCTTTAATGCTTTGGAAAAATAAGGAAACAACTTTTTGTTTATCGGAAATAATCGAAGGATAAGAATTTTCAGCCACGAATGAACACGAATAAGAAAAAGAAAATCACTTATCAAAATCAATAAAATTATTCGTGCAAATTCGTGTTCATTCGTGGCTAAATTTCTGTGCTTTATTCTGTTAATTCGATCACTTATTTATTATGAAACTACGCAATACTTTATTAGTTTTCTCAATCTTTCTGTTTCTCTCGCCTAACATATTTTCACACAACTTTGAAAGCAAATCGTTGACGGTTTATAAACTCGAAAGCGAACCGCTC
>JBGTKR010000202.1:0-14336 GCA_041744535.1 Pyrinomonadaceae bacterium | reverse complement strand
TAAGTTCGCCAAGAAGAAAAAACAACACAAATTAGGACACTACTGGTAGCTTTAGCTGATTGACTGTCTTTGGCAAACCAGTTAAAATCTATAATTTCAAACGTGGTGAGTTACAGCGACTTGCGACCACGAAAAATAAACCGCTAAACAGCCGTGAGTTATTAAAAATCAATTTTAACGAAAACTCTGTGCTTGTTTGGTGCAGAGTTTTTTGATTTTATGAAACTTATTTTGAAATGGAGGAAATTATGAAAAATAACAAATTATATTTAACTGTTTTTTTAATTGCTTTTATTGTAATCGGCGGATTAGGAGTTTTGATCTACTCTAACAGTATCTCATCCGTAAAATCCGATTCGATGAAGCCAACTCCAACTCCAACTCAAAAATCTCAGTTTCGATATTTATTTGGAGACTTTAGCGGCGATCACGCTAACTATACTTTTCAAACACCTCCAGAGGAAAAGATTTATGCAGATGATTGTATAGGTTGTAAACAAGAAGTTGGCAATCTCGTAATTTTTGCAGAATTTGGATGTCCAAATCAGTCAAAATATTTATTTGAATCTAATTCAAGTCGCGGAGTAGAAGAAGAAACTATAAAAACTGACAAAAAAGGTGAGATAATTGGTAAAAAAAGATTAACTATTTCAAAAAGTAATGGGGAAATAATTCAATCAAGAATTTTCTGGATTGAAAATAATGAAGATTTTTGGGCTATTCTGGCTCCAAATCCAGAAACTGCTAAAGATTTTGAGAAAAGTAAAGAGTATGAATGGGTTAGAAAAAAAGTTGCCGAAGAAATGGAATCTTACGTTCCTATCCAAAATGCTAACACTGAAAGATTAAAAGTTTTGAAAGAAAAAAAATGTAATGAAAAATAATTTTTTAGATTTATTAAAAGAAAAAATCGTCGTCTTTGACGGGGCGATGGGAAGCAGTTTGCAGGCTCAGGAATTGAGCATTGAGGATTGGGGCGGACAGGATTTTGAGAACTGTTCGGAGAATCTGCTTTATACGAAGCCGGAAGCGATTGAAATTGTCCACAAAGACTTTTTGGAAGCGGGATGCGATGTGATCGAGACCAATTCGTTTGGCGGTTCGGAAGTTGTTTTGCAGGAATTCGGGATTGCTGAGAAGACTTACGATGTCAATTTAAAAGCGGCGGAGATGGCGAAGCGTTTGGCAAATGATTATTCGACTAAGGACAAACCGCGTTTTGTGGCGGGTTCGATTGGTCCGGGGACGAAATTGCCGACGCTTGGGCATATTACTTTTGCGGATTTGAAGGATGCTTATGTTGAACAGGTTCGCGGACTTGTTGACGGCGGTTCGGATATTTTGATCGTCGAAACTTGTCAGGATTTGCTGCAGACGAAGGCGGCACTGGCGGCGATCTTTGAGCATTTTCAGCGGACTAAAGTCCGCGTTCCGGTGATTGCACAGGTTACAATTGAGACTTTTGGGACGATGCTCAACGGAACGGAGATCGGTGCGGCTCTGACGGCTTTGAATCCGTTTCCGATTGATGTAATCGGGATGAATTGCGGGACGGGACCGCGACAGATGGCGGAATCGCTCAAGTATTTGTGCGAACATTCGGAAATTCCCGTGTCGGTTTTGCCGAATGCGGGTTTGCCCGAAGTCAAAGACGGCAAACAGCATTATGACGAAACACCCGAAAGTTTTACAAAACAGGTCGTTCATTTTGCGGAAGATTACGGCGTGAATATCGTCGGCGGCTGCTGCGGAACTACGCCCGAACATTTGAAAATGTTGGTTGAACAAATCGAAAGACTTTCGCCCAAACAACGCGATGCTTCGCTTGCTCCATCGGCTTCTTCAATCTATTTTCGACAGCCTTATCAGCAAGACGCTTCATTTTTGATAGTTGGTGAAAGAGTCAACGCTTCAGGTTCTCGCAAAATGCGTCGCCTCCTTGATGATGAAAATTGGGACGGACTCGTAAATCTCGCCAAAGAGCAGGAACGCGAGGGGGCTCACATTTTGGATGTGAATGTGGATTTTGTCGGACGCGACGGCGTGGCGGATATGAAAGAGTTGATTTCAAGACTCGTTACAAATATCAAAATCCCGATAATGCTCGATTCGACCGAGTGGGAAAAAATGGAAGCCGGACTCGAATATGCGGGCGGAAAATGTATCTTGAATTCGACCAACTACGAAGACGGCGAAGAGCGTTTTTACAAAGTTTTAGACCTCTGCAAAAAATTCGGAGCGGCGGTTGTCATCGGTTTGATTGACGAAGAAGGAATGGCTCGCACGACCGAAGATAAGGTGAGAATCGCCCGTCGTGCTTACAAAGATGTCGTCGAATACGGCATTCCGGCACACGATATTTTCTTTGATCCGCTCGCTCTTCCGATCTCAACGGGAATCGAAGAAGACCGCAAAAACGCGGCGAAAACAATTGCTTCGATCAAACAAATAAAAGAAGAAATGCCCGAAGCAAATATAATTTTGGGCGTTTCAAATGTTTCGTTCGGTTTAAATCCGGCATCGCGTGTCGTTCTGAATTCCGTTTTCCTACACGATGCGGTCGAAGCGGGAATGAATTCGGCAATCGTCAATGCGTCGAAAATTCTGCCTCTCAATCGTTTTAGCGAACAGGAAATTGAAGTCGCACGCGAATTAATTTACGACAAACGCAGATGGAACACGGACACTCCTGTCCGCTCAGAAAAACAAAGCCTTGCGGACAAAAGTGTCCGCGTTCCGAAAGAAAAAAAAGGTTGGCATTCAAGAGGTTATCTTCCGCATTTTGACGGAGATGTTACACAATTCCTAACATTTCGATTGGCGGATTCACTCCCGCAAAACATATTGAATCGCCTAAGACAGGAACTCGAACAAGATAAACTGATTGAAAATTCGGACGAATATCGTGAACGCACGGAAAAATATCTTGATCAGGGAATCGGTTCATGCATTCTCAAGGATGCCTCAATCGCCGAAATTGTTGAGAAAACAATTGAATTTGAGCATGAAAAAAGTTGTAAGATCATTAGCTGGGTAATTATGCCCAACCATATTCATTTGTTACTTCGACCGTTTGATGGACACAGTCTCTCTGACATAATCAAACGAATCAAAGGCGTATCAGCCAGAAAGATAAACAAAGCAAATGGTTCGAGCGGTTCGGTTTGGCAGCCTGATTATTTTGATAGATTTATCAGAGATGAAGAACACTATTTGAAAACAGTCCGATATATCGAAAATAATCCTGTCAAAGCAGGACTTTGCGAATCTGCTTCAGATTGGAATTTTAGCAGTGCCAACCGGAACGCGGACACTCCTGTCCGCACTTCAGATACAAGCGACAGGGACAACTCCCTTTCAGAGATTGCGGACAAGAGTGTCCGCGTTCCGGGCGACATTTGCACTTACGATCCTTTGACCGAATTTACTAAGCTGTTTCAAGGTAAAACAACGCAGTCAATGAAAAAAGATACGAGTAAACTTTCGATTGAAGAAAAGTTGAAATATCACATCATTGACGGCGAAAAGATCGGCTTGGAAGATTCTTTGAATGAAGCCCTCAAAAAATACGAAGCACTCGAAATTATCAATGTCCATCTGCTCGGCGGAATGAAGGTCGTCGGCGAACTGTTCGGTTCGGGACAGATGCAATTGCCGTTCGTTTTGCAGTCAGCAGAATCAATGAAAGCCGCCGTGAAATTCCTCGAACCCTTTATGGAAAAGGTCGAAGGCGAAACGCATAAAGGCACGATGGTTCTTGCCACGGTCAAAGGCGACGTTCACGACATCGGCAAAAATCTGGTTGACATAATCCTGACCAACAACGGCTACAACGTAGTAAATCTCGGCATCAAACAGCACGTTGACACAATTTTAGATGCCGCCGTCGAACACAAAGCCGATGCCATCGGAATGAGCGGACTGCTCGTAAAATCAACTTTAGTAATGAGAGATAATCTCGAAATTATGAACGAACGCGACATCACAACGCCGGTAGTTCTAGGAGGTGCGGCACTCAATCGCCGTTATGTTGATAATGATCTCGTTCCGCTTTTCAACAGCAAATTATTCTACGCTCGTGATGCTTTCGATGGCTTAAATGCGATGGATGAACTTACTCAAAAAGAAGATTCACCACAGAGACACAGAGACACGGAGGAAGATAAAGCTAAAACAGCTACGACAGGAAACGGCAGTAGTCGGAACGCAGGCGACTCGCCTGCAATGAGTCCGAAGGACGAAAATAACGATGACATCCAAACCGTAACAGACGAAGAAGATTTAGTCGGCGAAGACGCAAAACTCGGCAAACAAGCCGCACGAGTTTCTGCCAAACAAACAGGCGACACGACGCACACTACAAAATCCGACATCAAGCAAGTCGAAAATATCCCGACTGTACCTTTCTACGGTTCAAAGGTCGTCGAAATAAAAGACTTAACAAAAGTCTTCGCGTTTATAAACGAAACCGCACTTTTCAAAGGTCAATGGCAATACAAACAAGGTCGCACCGATCCGGCGGAATATCAAAAATTAGTTGAAGAAACAGTTTTACCGAAGTTTGAAGAGATCAAAGCCAAAGCCATCCGCGACAAACTTCTCGAAGCAAAATTGGTTTACGGCTATTATCCGTGCCAATCGGAAGGCAACGATCTGATAATTTACGAAGATGACGAAGCAACAGAAAAAATGCGTTTCACATTCCCGCGACAACCGTTAGAACAACGCGGCAGCAAAAATCTATGTCTCGCTGATTTCTTCGTTTCAAAAGAATCGGGTAAAATTGATGTCGTGCCGTTTCACCTCGTTACGATGGGACGGCGTGCATCCGAACATTCCGCCGAACTTTTCAAAAACGACGATTACACCGAATACCTTCTGTTTCACGGTCTGTCGGTCGAATCGGCGGAAGCCCTAGCCGAAATGTGGCACAAACGCATCCGCGAAGAACTCGGAATCGCCGACCAAGATGCAACTGAAATGACCAAACTCTTCAAACAAGGCTACCAAGGCTCGCGTTACAGCTTCGGCTACCCCGCGTGCCCAAACATCGAAGACCAAACAAAACTCTTCGAACTACTAAAACCCGAAAGAATCGGAGTCGAACTAACCGACGAATTTATGCTCGAACCCGAACAATCAACATCTGCAATAATTATTCATCACCCAGAGGCTAAGTATTTTAATGTGGAGTAAAAATAATGAATTAGGTCTTGTATTTTTTATTGATCTTTAACAAAGTTTAGACTTTGGACGAAATTGACGCTTGACAAAAGATAAAACTTGTGAGGCTAATTAAGTTAAAAAAACTTAAAAAATCTAGCGAAATTTCACCTTTTTGGGATTTCACTAAACAAATTTTTAGATTAAAGCCTCAAAAATCTTGAAACTTCCCAAAATCTGTTGATTATCGAATTAATTTAATCCTTTTTTTGGCAAAAACAAGCACTTTTTAGAACTTAAAGTTATTCATTTGTCAAGCCCACTTTTCGTCCAAAGTCTAAATTTATTGGGTTATGTCAATTGTTAAATTTTCAGGATTTAAGATTCAAAATTTCAAATTTCAGAATCAAATATCTTTTTTTAATTAACTTTAAAATCTGTAAATAATTATTGGTTTTGATATTTATTCATTGATAATAAAATCTTGAATCTTGAATCTTAAATCTTAAATCTTAAATCACTAAACCTGATCCCGCCATTTTATGAGTTCTTCACGCAAGATCGGATTTTGCTGAAAACTTCCGGTAAAACCTTCCGCCGCCGTTGCACGCTGAATGTGCCAGTAAGAAAGTCCCAGTTTTCCGATTGCCCGCATATATCTGCGGCGTGCCATATATTTTCCGCTCGTTAATCCCGCCAGACTCCAAGCCAAACTTCCAAAAGCGGATGTAACTTTGTCCAAATGCTCCTGCGGAATCAATCCGCGGGCGACATCAATCGCCAGCATTTCATTCAAAATTTTATTTTGCCGCCGCATAATCCAGATCAAAAAGCCGATGAACAGCAAGAAAAACGGAACTTCCAAAACAATATAAGCGATAAAAAATGCACATAATCCCTCGAACTGTCCGCCCAAACCGATGATCCAGCAGCCTTCATTTAATCCGGTCATTCTGATCAGAATGACAACCACAATCGTCATACCGTTCCAGATCATATGCAGCAAAACCGCCAGCGAATAACCGACGAGCGGCATTGCGAATTTAACTAAAGGTTTGTGTGATTCGCGTGAGATTCCACAGCCGATTCCGGTCATTGCCGTAAATGATACGTGAGCAAAAGGCGATAAAATACCGCGTATAAAAAATAAAAGTGCAAGTCCCTTTGCTCCGCCTTCTAAAATTCCTCTGCCGTAATAAATAACATTTTCAACCGTTGCAAAACCGAGTGCGATGACACCGCCGAAAATAATTCCATCTAAAATATCGTCGAAATCCCTGCGGAAAAACAATAACAGTAAAACAATAAAAATTCCCTTGGACAGTTCTTCAAATATCGGGGCGGAAAATACTGCACCGAGAAAATTTCCGAGTTCAAAACTTTGAGTAGCAACGGCGGCAATCGAGCCGAATGCGGTATTTACAATAAATGAAAAAAATACGGCGACAACCGCTCCCCAAGCAAATGCCGTTGCCAACAGCCAAAGCGGTTCGGGATCGTATCTGTCTAGCCAGACTATCGGGATCAGATAGATCGTTGCCGGAAGAAAAGCCACAATAGTTGCTACAATCGCCACAGACGGACCTAAACTCAAACCCAAGATCAATAAGACCGGAACAAGAAGTATGACGATCAGGAAGATCATTATTCCCAAGACAACATATTTTCCAAACGGTTTTTTAGGAGCATCAACTTCAATGTGTCCCAAACCGATTCCCGTCAAAGTATTTTTTACACTTACATCTTGTTTTTCAAATGTTTGATTAAACTCCTGCAACGACATTTGATCAAAATCATTCTGAGCCATTCTCGGTTCTTTAACTTTTTCCAGCGTTGGAATCGAATGTTTTGAATCTTCAATTCTGACCGTTGATTGAATTCCGTTTGTGCCGAATTGAATAGTGTCGCCGGGATTTAACTTCAAGCTCTGAATTTTTTGCCCGTTGACAAAAGTTCCGTTCAGACTATTATTGTCGGTTATGTAAAAACCGTCGGGTTTGGCTTCGATAAATGCGTGCTGTTTGGAAGCAATTTTTTCAGTTAAAGGATCGAATTTGATACTGCAATTTTCACTCCGCCCGACAAGTAAATGTCCGGCTGCCAGTTCAAAACTCTGTCCCGAAAGTGTTCCGCTTGTAATAGTTAGTATCAGTTTCATATTTACAACTATCATAAAAACAAAAAACCTAAAGTCAAGTATTTTTCAAGACTTCAGGTTTTTTTTAAAACATTTTCAATTTTTTTAAGATGCCGCATATCAAGCATCCCGTAATACCAGATCAAACGTGCTTGGAGCGATTTTTTCAAACCGACGATTTCTGTTGAGCGAAACGGCGATGGAAATTGTCGGATTGTTTCCTTTAAATTCAAATCCGCCCTCAACCAGCAATTTATACAGATCGTTGACGTGCAAAGGTCGTCCCATTTCACGTAAAAGCAAAGTGCAGGCTTGAGTGATTGTTCGGTCGGCAAATCTTTGATGAGTCGGTTCAACGGCGGAATTGCCGGCAGGAACTCGGCGGTTGTTAGAATTTCTGTTCTGATTATTATTTATATACGGAGTCGAATTATCACGATAATTGTCGTTTGCATATCCGCGATTATTCGGATTATTCGGCGGAATTTCCTGCATATTGGAATATCTGCCGTCCTGACTGTTGGAATATCTGTTGTCTTGATTGTTGAGGTATCTGCTGTCCTGATTGTTGGAGTATTGATTTTCCTGATTATTCTGATTTCGATAAACCATATTCTGGACATCGGCAGGAAGCACATAATCATCTTCCCGCACATTTTTCATCAGTTTGCCCGGATGATTTCCGGCACGTATTCTTGAAAGCAAACTATGTATGGCTTGTTCGGTTTTTTCCAGCACTTCAATTTCCTGCTGCAATCCTTTTGCCTGTGCCTCGACTTCCTTGAGTTGTGATACATACTCGCTTTGAGCTTTGCGGGTTTGCCGCAAACTTTGTTCAAGACTTCCGATCAGATTTTCGTTTGGATTTTGTTCAGACATAATTTTGTTTGGCGAAATTCTTTGAAAAAGTAAAGGTCAAATTCGAAAGGATAAATAAGTTGATTACTAACAGATTTATTATTTATTTCTTTCGATCATAATTGTCGGAATTTCCCCTAATGCTAAACGATACTCTGTTTTCGGTAACAATTCAAGATTTTTTTCAGCCTTGACGGCAAATTCGTATGCTTTCCGCCTGGTTTTTTCCAAAAATCCGTAACTATTCAATTTGTCTAAAAGCAAATTTCTCGAATCATTTTCATATTTACCCTTTCGGATTATTTCCTCTAATTCTGTTTTGATACGGGCATCTTCTTTGACCAGATAAATCAACGGCAAAGTCAATTTTCCTTCCAATAAATCTGCACCAGATGCTTTTCCCAAAACATTCTTGTCCGCCGTAAAATCCAACACATCATCCGCCAGTTGAAACGCAATTCCGAGGTTTTTTCCGTATTCCTTTAAGGCTTTCTGCACTTCGCTCGAAGCATTTCCCAAAATCGCCCCGATCTCACAGCAAGCGGAAAAAAGATACGCGGTTTTTCTCTGTAAAATATCGAAATATTCTTCCTCGGAAATATCCGTCCGACCAAGAACGGTCAATTGAATCAATTCGCCTTCGGTCATCTTTCGGGTCAACTCGGTTAAAATATCGAGTATTTCCAGACTTCTCTCCTTCAGAGAGGTTTCAAACGCCGACATATAAAGCCAATCGCCCATTAGAACGGCGGATTGATTTCCAAAACGTGCATTCACGGAAGTTCTGTTTCGCCGCGTGTCGGCGTTGTCAATAATGTCGTCGTGAACAAGCGTTGCCGTATGCAGCATTTCCATAACCGTCGCCAAACGAATCACACTTTCATTTGCACCATTATTGCCAACCGCTTTGTTTGCAAGAATTAAAAGAGCCGGACGAATTCGTTTTCCGCCCGATGCACGCAGATAATCGCCCAAATATTTTACAACTTGAATATTGGAATTTGCCTGTTTTTCAAATTCCCGTTCGACCAGAGCCATTTCGGATTTGACCAACCCGAAGATTTCGGCGGCGATCAGTTTCGGATTTTGTTTAGCAAATTGTGTGCTGAAAGTCTGCATCTATATTCAAATTTAAAAAACCAATTACCAATCACTTTTGATACCATTTACCATAATAAACTATGCAATAGCGTTTTGATAACCTCAACTTACTGAGTAGTTTGCCGATTGATAAATGATAAATATTCAATGGTAAATGATATTACTACCGATAATTATCAAACTGCATATCCATACCGAAATCTTTTTTCTTTAATTCCTGCATAACTTCCTGCAGATCATCACGGTTTTTTCCCGTAACTCTGACCGATTCTCCCTGAATTGCCGCCTGAACTTTCAGTTTTAAGGTTTTTATGTATTTTACGACTTCCTTCGCCTTATCCATCGGAATTCCCTGCTGAATTTTTATGATCTGCCGCACAGTTCCGCCCGCCGCAGGTTCTTTCGCTTCGTATTGCAGAGCCTTTAAGGACACACCGCGACGCACGAGTTTACTTTGCAGTATGTCGTCCATATTCTTCAGCCTCGTATCATCTTCGGCACTTATGATTATTTCCTTATCGTGCAGACTGACCAACGCTTTACTACCCTTAAAATCGAATCTCTGACTCAATTCCTTGCGGGTTTGATTGATGGAATTATCCACCTCCGCATAATTTGTTTTTGAAACAATATCAAATGAATTTTCTTTTGCCATATGTTTATATTAATTTACTTCAAAACATTTATCTAATTGATTGTAATTATTAATTATTTTTGGTATTTATGATTTTGTGATAATTTATTCTCATTCGGTTTAACATTATGCCTAGTTCTAAACAAAGATCGGGAAAGAAACATTATTGTTACAAGTGTAGCAGAAAAGTTCCGCTCCACCGTTTCAACTGCCGGTTTTGCGGTTCATTTATGTCAAGTAATCTTCCTTTTACCATAACAATTTATATATCTTCGGTCATCGGATTAGTTGCAGGCGTTTTTTTGCTTATGTATTTGACACAAGGTTAATTTGAAAAAAATCCTCAAAATTTCCGGTGGTTTGATTTGCCAGAATTTCAAATTCAACCTTATAAAATTCAGCCAAAAATTTCGCCGTTTCGACAACTCTCGCCGGTTCGTTGCGTTTACCGCGAAACGGAACGGGCGTTAAATACGGACAATCCGTTTCGACCAGAAGTTTTTCCAGCGGCACAACCGCCGCCGCTTCCCGCAAATTTTCAGCCTTTTTAAAAGTTACATTTCCCGCGAATGAGATTAAAAATCCGATTTCCATCAAAGATTTTGCCATTTCAGGAGTTCCGCCGAAACAGTGCATAATCCCGCCGCGAAAATTTTTGTAGGAACATTCTTCCCGCAAAATCTCAACCGTTTCATCATTTGCATCACGCGAATGAATAATGATCGGCAAATCCAATTTTTTCGCCGCATTAATTTGCCGCCGAAAAACTTCAATCTGAACATCTCTCGGCGAATGCTCATAATAATAATCCAATCCGATCTCGCCCCACGCAATCATTTTATCGCTGGATTCTAAAATTTTTATTAATCGCTTTTCTACTTCATCATTATAGTCGGCAGCATCGTGCGGATGAACCCCGACCGCCCCGTAAATGCAATCATACTTTTCGGCTAATTCCAAAGTTTTCTCAAATGAATCACTTTCGGCACTTCCCGTCCCGATATTAAGCATCGCTGAAACTCCCGCATCCAAAGCGTTTTGGATAACTTCGTCGCGGTCTTCGTCAAATTTTTCGCCGTCTATGTGGCAATGTGAGTCAATTAAATTCATTTGTGAGTCAGTTCGGTTTTATGTTCCTTCGTAATTCTAGCCAGAAAGCGTAATGCTTCATTTACCGACTCCGAACTCGGAAAATCCTCCGCAACGTCCGAATCCAAAACAACGGTTCGCATTGTTTTATTATATTTTTCAGCAAAACGATTCGGTTTAGATTTTGAATAATCCAAATCATATTCCGGTAACAATTCATCATTTTCATTCATTTGCATTTTCGTGTTTCCTCTTTTCCTTCGACGTTGTTTCTCTCGCACTAATAATTCTTATAATACCATTTTCCGTTTCTGTAAAACTGACAATCAAAAGACGATTTTCAAATGAGTATCCGACAATTCCGTTACGCCACTCATCAAATGAATGTAACTCGTCGTCAAATATTCTAGCTAAAGGATCACCGAATACAGTTGATGCTTCTTCAAAAGTAACATCGTGATTTTTTAGATTTTTTTCTGCTTTTTCCGTATCCCAATCAAATTGCATTATTAAAATTTTATTTGATGAATTTTAAAGTCTTTACAGCCTCTTCCATTGTGAATAAATCTTCTTCGCTAAAATATGTAAAAACAAATTGGAATACCTCTGTATCATTTAATTTAGCCATATACAATTTTTGATTGACAATTACACCTAAATTATCTTTTCTCATCGTAAAATAGTAAAAATTTTTACCTGCTAAATTAGCCGGACTGGTTGGTTTAATAATTTCATATCCAAAATGTTGTTTAAAATTGAGCTGAGAAAATAACGAAATCGCTTTGGTTGTTGCTTGAGTAGAAGGTATTTTCTCAATAGCACAGATAAAACTTGAATTCTTTGCCGAACCTATCGGATATTTTGTATAGTGAAGTAATAAATCAGTGCGTTTTACGGAATTATCTATATCCTGCTTTCCTTTTCTGGTTAGTTTTGTATTGGTTTCTTTTCCAATTTCGAGCAATGTTGAAGAATCATCCGCTGCAATTTCATTCCAGCCAAGCGGTAAATTTATCTGAAATTTATAAAATTTATTTACATAAACTTTAGATGTTTGTTTTTCTACTGATGTTGCAGAATGCTTTGTTTCCTGTGCGTTAGCTTCCAGTGAGTAATATGCAGAGTTTAACAAAAACAATCCGATTAACAGATTTAATATTATTTTTTTCATTAGTTTTAATTTACCTCAATCTCGCTCCATTCGGAGTATCTTCCAAAACCGTTGCCAGCACGGGCTTATCGCCGTCGCCAACCGATGCCGCACAGATCATCCCCTGTGATTCCATTCCCATCATTTTGCGTGGTTTCAAATTCGCCACAACGACGATTTTTTTACCGACCATTTCTTCCGGCGAGTAGTATTGTGCCATTCCCGCAAGGATTTGACGCGGATTTTCTTCACCGAGATCAACTTTGCATTTTAGAAGTTTGTCGGATTTCGGAACGGCTTCACATTCCAAAACTTCGCCGACTTTTAATTCGACTTTGATAAAATCGTCAATGTTTATAAAGTTGTCTTGTATTTCTTCATTTTCCGTTTTCCGTTTTCCGTTTTCCGTTATTTCTTTCATAATTTTATTTGCATCGAGTCTTGGAAAAACCGGCTGAGTTTCCCCGATTTGCAAACCGACTTTCAAATCTCCCCAATTCAATTCAGCGGGATTCAATTTTGAAATATCTTCGCTCAAGCCGATTTGTGAATAAATATTCTGCATAGATTGCGGCATCACGGGATATAGCAAAACGCACAACCAACGCAAAGTTTCCGTCGAACGATACAAAACCGCATTCAAAGTTTCCGCTTGTTTTTCATCTTTAACCAAATTCCACGGTGCGGATTCCGTAATCATTTTATCAATCCGCGAAATAACTTCCCAAACTTTTTCCAACGACGCACTAAAATTAAAATCGTCAAATTCGCGTATGAATTCATCTCTCGCCAGTTCCAAAATCGAAACTAATTCCTGTTCATCCGGCGAAACATTTGCCCGTTTTGCATAGATAAAATTCTCTTCGTGAATCGTGCCGTCGGGAATTTTACCCTCGCAATATTTTTCGATCATCGAAAGCGTCCGTGAAGACAAATTACCCAAACCTTTCGCCAATCCGGCATTCGCACTTTCGATAAAATTCTCATACGAAAATTTGCCGTCCTGCCCGAAATTCATTTCTTTCAAAAGAAAATATCGTAACGCATCAACTTGAAAATGTTCGTGCAAAATACTCGGTTCGATCACATTTCCAAGCGTTTTGCCCATTTTCCGTCCATCGCCGTCAACCCACATTCCGTGTGCAAAAACGCTCTGCGGCAGATCAATTCCCGCCGCCATCAAAAACGAAAACCAATAAACCGTATGAAACCGCAAAATATCTTTGCCGACAAAATGATGTGCATTCTGCCAGAACTTTTCAAACCCGACATTTTCTTGCTGTTCATTGCCCCAACCAATCGCCGTAATATAATTTGAAAGTGCATCAACCCAAACATACATCACGTGATTTTCGTCATCGGGAACGGGAACGCCCCAACTCACGGATTTTTTTTCACGCGAGATCGAAAGGTCTTGCAAACCGCTTTTGATAAACGAAACAATTTCATTTTTTCGTGATTCTGGACGAATCAATTTTGGATTTTGCTCGATCTTTTCTAGCAAAACATCGCCGTAATCAGAAAGTCTGAAAAAGTAACTTTCTTCCTCAACCCGATCAAGCGATTTTTCGTGAACCAAACAACGCGGAATTTCTTCGCCGTCAAGAATTTCATATTCCGTCTCAGTCTTAAACTCCGCACAAGCCGCACAAAACCAGGCTTTATAAAAATCCTTATAAATCGTCGAATTCCCTTTCGGCGTTTTGTTTTCCGCCAACTGCTGCCAGAATTTTTGAACGGCTTCATAATGAAATTCATTCGTCGTCCGCATAAAAATATCATAGCCTCCGTTATCAGGATTTAACTCAAAGTCGGCAAAAAGTTTTTTATACTGTTCGGCAACAAAATCAACCTGCTCTTTCGGCGAATGCTTGTTTTCCTCTGCCGCACGCTGAATATTTATGCCGTGTTCGTCAGTTCCTGTTAAAAAGAAAGTCTCAAATCCACGTTGCTTTTTATAGAGATTAACAACATCGGCAACCGTCGTCGTATAAAGATGTCCGAGATGCGGCAGAGAATTTGCGTAATAAATCGGCGTTGTAATATAAAAAGTTTTCATAATTTATTAAGCACCTAAGAAAAAGTAATCAAGTATTTTGAACTGATCTGTGCGAGGATTTTATCGAGTCCCCGACATAGATTTTTCTGGCTTTCGTAGGCTTCCCAACTCAACCATTCATACTTTATCTTTTGCCATAACATTT
>JBGTKR010000201.1:0-4754 GCA_041744535.1 Pyrinomonadaceae bacterium | reverse complement strand
GCCACGCCGAACCATAAACCTCCGTCCGCATCTTCAAAAGCGGCATTTGAATCGCTCGTGTTTTTTTCGACGACGGTTTTAAATTTTAAATGCTCGTCCGACGCAACGGCACGATACAAGCCCCAATCGGTCAGACACCATAGATTGCCGCCCGCATCAAATAATATTCGATTGACTTTATTGGCGGAATTATTCGGCGTTTTGTTAGTTTCGCGGATTTTGAAACTTACAAATTTCGCTCCGCCATGTTCCTTTGGATTGTCAATCAGCCGTGCAATACCGCCGCCGTTTGTCGCTACCCACAAATGCCCTCGCCGGTCTTCCGTAATATAATTGACAAAAGAATTCGGTAATCCGTCGCTTTCACCGTAATTTGCAAACGAGTAACCGTCAAACAAACTCAAACCTTCAAATGTCCCGAACCAGAGAAAACCTTTGCGGTCTTGATAAATTGATAAAATGCTGTTGTGTGCCAATCCGTCGGCGACATTATAAATCTTGAAAGGTAATTTTTCAGCCTGAATATTTAAAAAAAAGATTGGAAAATATAAACTAACCAACAAGAGAGTTCTAAAACATTTTTTGCCCAAAAATTCCCGCATATTTCCGCCTTTTTGATTAGGTATTGACGGGCGAATTATGGCATTTGATTTACTCAAAGGCAAGAAATTTGTTGTCAAAGGCAGAAATCCGACAGTTATGAGGGGTGCTTTATCAAAGGCAGAAACCCGACAGTTATGAAGGGTGCTGTTTTATCAAAGGCAGAAACCCGACAGTTATGAAGGGTGCTGTTTGAATCTAAACATCCTGTTTGCTAACAGTGCCCTTGTTGACACGCGGGTTTCTGCCTTTATCTCTGTTTGGCGTTTAAATTCGACTCTAAAACACTCGTAATTTTTTGATGAACTTGCTCAACTTCTTGTTCCGTCAGAGTTCTTTCATCGGAACGATATTCCAGCCGAATCGTGATCGAGCGTTCATCGTCCGCCATTCCTTTGCCTTCAAAAATGTCAACGAATTCGATTTTGCGGCATAACTCGAAATTCTGATTTTTGATTTCCTTGCGGATGTCCTCAAAACTTACATTTCGTTTTATCAACAGCGAAATATCCCGAATGATTGCCGGATAGATCGGCAAAGACTGATAAAAAGCGGGAAGTTCGGCGTTTTCAAGTAACGTCTGCAAATTAATTTCGGCGATATAAATCGGCTGCTTGAACTTGTAATTTGAAGCGATCTCGCCGCTCAATTTGCCGATTGTTCCGACTGCTTTCCCATTAAAATTTACTTCCGCAGATTGTCCGCTTTGCAGATGTTTTATGTCTTTTGATTTGTATTCCAGATTCGGCAAGCTAACCGCATCAAGACTTGCTTCGATTGCACCTTTCAGATCAAAAAAATCGAGCTGCCGCGAAGATGATGCTTTTTGTTCGAGGATTTCATTGCCCGTCAGAACTATTCCGAGAAGTTCCTGTTCCTTCGGCAAACCGTCCTCGCCGTTGGATTTAGCAAAAACTTTTCCGATCTCGAATAATTTTATATTTTTATTCTGATGATTAAAATTTACGCGAACCGCATCGAGCAAACCCGACAAAAGACTCGGACGCATACGGGCTGCACCTTCGATGATCGGGTCTTTGATCGAAACGAATTTTTCGTCCGTTTTGGATTCAATCAAATCAGGCATAATCTCAAAATGCTCGTCAAGTTTTTCGTCAATAAAGCTGTAAGAAATCGCTTCGTCAAAACCCAGAACCGACAGAGTTCGGCGTAGGTTTTTTTTGCGGTTTTCCGTCGGTTGATACTCTCCGGCGGAAACTGCGGCGGGAAGTTCTTCGCCGATCTTGTCATATCCGACGATCCGCACGACTTCTTCAACTAAATCCTCATCAATCGCCAGATCGTGCCGCCACGTCGGACTTAAATATGTTGTTTCGTCAATTTTTTTGATTCCGAGATTTTCTAAAATTCTATCAATCTCATTTTGCTCTACTTCCAAACCCGAAAGCCTTTTAACTTCCGCTTGCAGATTTTCGGCAATTATTTCATTCGGAATATATTTGGTCGGATAGACATCGGAAAAGTCTTCCGCCGTTCCGCCCGCCAGTTCGCAGATCAATTCCGCTGCACGGTTTGACGCACGGATCAGATTTTCAATGTCAACGCCGCGTTCAAAATGATAACCGGCTTCGGTCGTAAGATTTAATTTTCGGGAAGTTTGGCGAATGCTGTCGGGATCAAAATATGCGACTTCGAGCAAAACTTCGGTTGTTTCGTCGGTAATGCCCGAATCAAAACCGCCCATTACGCCGCCGACGGCAACGGGTTTCTCCGCATCGCAGATCATCAGCATCGTTTCGTCCAATTTCCGTTCAACTTCATCGAGCGTCGTAATTTTCTCGCCCGTTTTAGCCCGTCTGACGACAATTCTATTCTCTGTTAATTTTTTGAGATCAAAAGCGTGCATCGGCTGACCGAGTTCGTGCATTACATAGTTTGTAATGTCGGCAATATTATTTATCGGGCGTTCACCAATGGCTTCGAGCCGTTTGACCAACCATTCCGGCGATGTTCCGATCTTCACGTTTTTTATGATGCGTGCGGTAAAACGATGACATAGATCCGCATCTTGGATTGTTACAAGATTTTTATTTTCAACGGTTGGCGGAGTTTTTTCATAATCATTTAATTTCAGTTTTTTGCCCGTAAAAACTGAAATTTCTCTCGCCACGCCCAAATGCGAAAGACAATCGCCGCGATTTGAAGTTGTTTCAATATCAAGCACAAAATCATCAGCGGTTTCGTGCATTCCGTCCAATTCCAAACCGACGAGCGTAAGTTTTTCCGCTAAATCTTCCGCCGACAGATCAATGTCAATCAAATCCTTTAACCAGTTATAGCTAATTTTCATAATTTTACAATTTCAAAAGTTCCTCTAAAATAAGGATATTATATTGAAAAATTTATGATTATTAAACTGTTTAAGGTATTTCTGTATTTATCCGACTAATGAAGGTTTATTTTGTTTACTCTTGAATTTTTGAAGTTCTGTTTTATAAAATGGCTGGATTAAATTGTATTCTTCTGAAATTTTATTGATAAGTTCCGTAGTGTTTACAAAGTTTTCTTCTCTTAATTCGGTAATTAATGTTTGACAGAGTTCGGGAAGTTTTAAAGCTCCCATATTTGCCGCACTTCCTTTTAATTTATGGGTTTCGCGTAAAATCCGTTCGTGATCGGAGTTTTTCCCGGCTTTTTCTATATTTTTTAAAACATTTACCGAATCATTTAAAAACAACTCGATACATTCGATCACCACTTCATTATCGGAAAATTCGCTTAGTTCATCGAGTCTGTTACCGATCGCTTCGGATTCGGAAGAATATATTCTTTTCTCTTCATAAACATCCGGCTGGAAAGATTCGTTTGGAGAAAACGCTTTTGAATTTGATCTGTTCAGCCAAAAATCCAAAACTTCCTGTAATTGCTGCTGACTTGTCGGTTTGTTTATGTAATCATTCATTCCGGCGGCGAGGCATTTTTCTCTGTCGCCCGATATTACTTGAGCGGTAACGGCAATTATCGGAAGCTGTTTTAAGTGTTCATCGTCGGTTTTTCGGATTTTTTCGGATGTTGCCAAACCGTTTAATACAGGCATTTGGCAATCCATCAAAATCAGGTCGTATTTCTTTAATTTCAATGCTTTAAGAACTTCTTTTCCGTCGGAAACCATCTCAACTTGATAACCCAAGGCTGAGATTTGACTGAAAATAACTTTTTGATTTATCGGATTATCTTCGGCAACTAAAATGACGGAAGTTTTCCTCGTTTTTATATCTTCTTTATTTCCGACTTCGGTTCTGAGAATTAAATTCGGTTCTGCGACATTTTCCTGCGTTTCGTTGTCTGTGCCGAGTAGATTTTTCAGAGTGTTTTGAAAAACGGTTTGTAAGATCGGTTTATAAATTACCGTTTCGATTCCGGCATTTTTTGCGTTTTCAATAACCGTCAAATCATTTTTTCCGAGCATTAACGCAAATTTGGTGTTTTTTAGTAAGCCGGATTTTTTAATTTTTTCAATTAAAATAATTCCGTCTGTATCAAATAATTGTTTATCAATCAGAACGTATCTGAACGGTTCGCCGTTGCGGGCGGATTTGGTTAATAATTCTAATGCGTCGGACGGTTTCTCGGCTTCTTCGGCAAAAACACCGATAGCCTTTGAATGATACAACAGAATGTGTCTGGCTGATTTGTTTTTATCAACTATTAATATTTTGGAATTGGTCGGGAAATTATTGGCGGCGTGTATAGTTTTGTCTTCTCCGGCGATTTCGAATTCAACTGAAAACCAGAATTCGGAGCCGTTTCCGGGTTCGCTTTCCAAGCCGATCTCGCCGTTCATAAGTTGGACGAGATTTTTTGAAATTGATAAACCCAAACCTGTTCCGCCGTATTTTCCCGAAATCGTTTCATCGGCTTGCACAAAGGCGTTAAACAGATTTTCCTGAGCATTTTTTTCAATACCGATTCCGCTGTCTTTGACGGAAAATTTGAGTTTAACCTGATTTTTACTTTTGTTTTCAACCCGCACACGAACAATTACTTCGCCTTCTTCCGTAAATTTAAGAGCGTTTCCGACCAGATTAATTAAAATTTGGCGAAGTCTGCCGGGATCGCCGAGAACCTTTTGCGGCACTTCATTATAAACCGCCATTAATAGATCCAGATTCTTATTTGTTATATTTTGCGAG
>JBGTKR010000200.1:0-6783 GCA_041744535.1 Pyrinomonadaceae bacterium | reverse complement strand
ATCGAGAACCCGAAGCGAACTGGTGAGCAGTTCAAACGGAGTTTTGATCTTTGCACGATAATTCTCAGCCGCGAAAAATTCCGGCGAATTAAACAATGCCCGAAGCGTGGTTTTTATGTCGCCGTTTGATTTTTGAAATGCCTGTGCAACACGATTTACCAAATCTTCACTCGGATCGTCATTGACAAATTTTACGGCTAACTTTCGGGCGATGAATTTGGCGGTTGAAGGATGCGAAACCAGAATATCAATTACCTTCAAACCGTCCTTCATTCCGCCCTCGTTTACTTTTTGTCCGAGAACCGTTTTCGTTCCCTGATCGTGCAGGCGGTCAACGAAGATAAATGAACCAGATTCGGTATCCGGCGAAATGCCGAAATTTCTTGCCTGACGCGTTAATTGCCGGTCTTGTTCATCATCTTTGATCATCTTCGCCGCCGCTTTTCGATAACCGCGTGCATCAAAGATCGTCCAGCCCGTAAAGGCTTTGGCAACTTCCTTGATGTCGTTCTGCGTATAACCGCCGTCAACACCGAGCGTGTGCAATTCCATCAATTCGCGGGCATAATTTTCGTTGATTCCGCCTCTGTTTCGCTGATTTGCACCGCCGTTCTTAAGCTGTTCAAAACGCTGATTGATCTGTTCGTCGGTCAATCCGCGATCTCTTTTTAATCTTTCGATAAATCTCTGTTTCGCCCGCGGATTTTTCATCAATCTTTCATATTGTTGTTTTTGGCGGGCATTTTGATTTGCGTCCGTATTCGGCGAAGTGCTTTGAAAATTGTCCAGATAGAAAAGCATCGCCGGATGTTTTGCCGTGCCGACAACTAAATCCTTGAAATTGCCGAGAGCATTTTTGCGAATTACATCGCGTTCATAACTCGGTATATACCAACGGGTTGCGGCTTTTCGGTCATAGACGTTAAAATGATTTGCCCAGAAATCAACCATCGCCTCCTGCAATTGTTTTTCCGAATAAACCGCCCGCACGATCCGCGAAGCATTTATCTGAAGCGAAATCTGATTGGCGGGTTTCAGATCGTATTTTTGGTATAAAGCGGTAAGTTTCTGGCGGCGTTCACGCTGTGCGGCACGCTGTTCCTGCTGAGATTTTTCGTCGTTCATCATTGAATCATTTTGATTATTACGATTATTCTGAGCATTCCGAAGATTATTTCTCCCGTTTCCTTCAAGCATTCTGAGCAACGCACCCGGATTCGGGTATTTTGCAAAAACTTCCGAAGTTTCCATATTCATTATCTCGAAATTTTTCATTTTCGCGGCAAGTGCCGAATCATTTATTACATCGGGATTCATTTGCTGTTCGATATATTTTTGCAAACCGACGGCTTTAACTTTTTCGACATCGCCCGGTCTTGCCCCGAATCCCAGACGATTCAAAACGTGCAGAATCTTTTGATCTTCGGTCAATTTCCCGGCATTTTTATTGCTTTTGGTGTTGCTGCTGCTCATCGTCATTTGTTGAGCATTGACATTAATAGTGAAAACGGGACCGAACATCGCCGCAAATGCGACAACGCTTAAAATTTTATGAACTACGGAAACTCTTGATCTCATTGCTTTTAAAACCTCTGAATTTTTTATATTTAATCTTTGAAATTTACCGACAAATCGTGCTTTCGTTTTATTAGACGTTTGAATTTGGGAATTAGCCGAAGAAATTTGTTGATAAATTTTCGCCAAAGTTGCAAATGAGAACAGATTTTGAGAAGGTATTAGACAACGAATTGCTGTTATAGGAGCATCTGAATTATGAATTTTGCCCTTATTTTATTTAAATACCAGAAAAAGTATCTGAAAATAAAGGAATTAAAAAAATGAAAAAAAATAAACTCTCCTTTTTGGTTTCCGTAAGTTTTATGCTGCTGTTTGCTTTTTCGGCGTTTGCCCAAAGCGATTTTAACGATCCAAACGCAGAATATACATTTTCTCTGCCGGACGATGCTTGGAAAATGACCGTAAAACCTTCAACGATGAGTCCGAATGTCGAATATGTCTATAATTATAAAAAGGACGGGCATCTTGAAATCCGCAAACTCGACATTCCGAAAGATTCGCTTTATTCGGATATAATTCGCAAGGAAGAAGCCGGATTGCAGTTTCAGCCCGGATACGTCGCCGGAAAGGAAGAAAATTTCGGCGGAAATTATTCCGGCAAAGTTTTTAATTACGGTTATTTAAGTTCGGGAAATCCGTATAGCGGCAGGTTTTATTTCTTAAAAACTTCGCCGACAACAATTTATGTTTTGCGTTTCAGAGGTGAAAAAGACAGCTTGATTTCAATCAGAAACCAGACCGATTCGATTGCCAGAACCTTTAAATTAAAAGCAGATAATTAAATTTTAACGAAAAATTTCCAACCTGAAAAAGGCGAATTTTTTATTCGCCTTTTTCTATTTTAAACTTTGCACCCGACGGCAGAACATAACCTTTTTTATTATCAAAATCCGGTAAATTCAAAACCTTGTTCAAACGCATTTTGTCCGTAACTTCCAAAACTAAATTCGTGATAATTTTGATGTCAAAGTTCTCGGCTTTTTTCAGAAGCGACCAAGCTGTTTGCCCGTTGACCTGATATTTTTCGCACAAGTTTTCGGCTAATTCTTTGCTGTTTTCAGCTTCAAACCAATAAATAAAATCATCGCGTCCCAAACCCTTCGGACATTCGGCTAAAAAGTAGATCGTTCCGCCTTTGCTGCAAGCGTGCGAAGCCATTTCCAAGGCTTTGTGTGCTTGAATCATATTCAGATCAAACGGAAATCCGCCGCCGCTGACGATTAACAAATCGCGTTTTTCTTTAATTTTTATCGTGTGATTTTCCGCGTAAATTTTGCAAGCCTTTTCGTGCGAAGTTTTCCAATCGCCGCAAAACAGATCAACCAATTCGCCTCCGTCATTGACGATCGTGCTGATCGCAAACGTCGGCGGCTTTTGTCTGACGACTTCGATAAATGCTTCGTGGACGGGATTGCCTTCTAATTTTCCCACTTCAACGCCTTTTCGTCTGCCCGGATTTTCACAATCAAAAGCCAGTTTATGCGTTTCGGAGATCGTCCTCGAACTGCCGAGTCCGGGACAGATAAGTTTTCGTCCGCCCGTAAAACCTGCAAAATAATGAAACGAAATTCCGCCGATCAAAATTACGTGATCGTATTCGCTGAGTTTGCGGTTAAGTTCGACGGGAATTCCTGCGGAAGTTTTACCGAGCCGCAAAAACTGCATCAAATCTCTGGCATTGTGGTTAAAGGTTTTGATGCGTTGAGCGATAAACGGTGTGAGAATTTCTTTTTGTTCTTCGTCGGTAACTTTGCGGTGAATGCCGGTTGCGAAAATTATGTTTATTTCATAAGGCATCGTGCCGTTGGCGATCAAGCGGCGGACGAGCAGATTTACAACCTGTCCGCAAGCGACTTTTCTTGTCGAATCGGGAACGACGATCAAAACCGTTTCATTAGGTTTAATGATTTCTTCAAAAGTTTTTGAATCAATCGGATTTTCCAATTTTTCGCCGATTTCGGCATCGGAAAGCGGAGTCTGAGTTTGAGATTTGCCGAGAATTTCAAATTGATCTTCTGCATAGTCAAAAGGAATTTCGCTTTTTCCGTATTTGAGGTTTATTGTCGGCATAATTTTTGTATAAAGAAAAGAAATTAACCACAGACAGATTGACACAGATAAAAACTGATAAAAGAAAAAAAGAAAATCAAATCGTATTTATCTTTTAACTTATCTGAGTCTATCTGTGAATATCTGAGGTTAAATTTTTAGTGTTAAATTTATTTTCCACAGTTTCAAAGCAATTTGCTCCCGTAAAGCAAGTGTGGGCATCGGAGTTTTCTTCGGCGGTGGTTTCGGTTTGAACCGTCAAATGGTCAATTCCGAATTCATCGTGCAGATTTTTTCGCACATTTAGCAGAAGCTGATTTTGCAAAATACCTTCGTCGTGGACGATGTGAACGCTTAAAGCCTCGATTCCCGAAGTTATTGTCCAGACGTGCAGATCGTGGACATCGCGGACGTTTTTTATTTTCAAAATTGATTCTTCAACCGCCGTCAAATTTATGTGCGAAGGCGTTCCTTCCAGTAAAACATTGACCGATTCGCGGATGAGTTTCCACGCTCCGTAAATAATTATCAAACTTATCATTACAGAAACAACCGCATCCGCCCAAAGCCAACCGAATGCAATTATCAAAATCCCCGCACCGATTGCCGCCAGCGAACCGAGTGCATCGCCCATTACGTGAAGCCACGCCCCACGCATATTTAAATCATTTTCGTGGCTTCCGTGCAGTAAATATGCGGCGATCAGATTTATAATCAGTCCGCCCGTCGCCACGATGGTTAAACCCACTCCGAAAATTTCAGGCGGATCACTCCAACGCTCGTAAGCCTCATAGATTACCCAAAGTGAGAGCAAAACGAGTGCGATTCCGTTGACGAATGCGGCGAGAATTTCAAGGCGGTAATAGCCGTAAGTTTTGCTCGAAGTCGCCGGACGCGACGCAAACCAGATCGCGGCAAGCGTTAAGGCAAGTGCGGCAACGTCGGTCAGCATATGTCCGGCATCGGCAAGCAACGCCAGCGAATTCGTCAGCCAACCGCCGATTGCTTCGGCAAACATATAAACCGCCGTCAAAACCAGAGCGATCTTCAAATTACGCAAAGTTTTCGGGTCGCGTCTGTCGCCGTGATTATGTGAATGTCCGTGTCCTGCTCCGATAGATTTTTACCTCAAACTTAACTACGAAATTTTACGAAAGAAGAAATACGAATTTTACGAAAAAAGAGAATTTTTAAATTATTTACCAATCGGCAATATTTCGATAAAATTGCCGCAAGACTTTCGTGGATAATTTCTGTAAAACATTAAAACATTAATTTTTGCCGTCCCGCCATTGTTTCCCAAGTTCGACCAATTCGTCAAGTTTTCTTTGAACTTCCCGGCGTTTATTTTCCAATTCGTCTTTATCGGCGGACTTTTCAACATAGATCGGTTCGGCGATAAAAATTTTTGCCGTTGTAAACGGTTTCGGAATCTGCATTTTGTCCCAACTGTTCAACGTCCAGAAACTTTTCGGCTGCACAATAACCGGCACGATCGGCACACCCGTAATTTTTGAAAGCAAGACCGCACCGGATTTTACTTGATAACGCGGACCTTTCGGACCGTCAATCGTGAAAATCAGTGAAAATTTTTCCTTTTTCCAAAGATTTTTCATAATTCGCAAGGCTTTCCTGCCGCCGCGTGTCGAAGAACCTCTCGCCATTCCGTGTCCGAATCTTTGCGACACGCGGGCAATATATTCGCCGTCAAAACTTTCCGAAACCATCGCCGCAAAATTACTGAAACGCCAGAAATATGTCGTCAATAAAATCCTGTCGTGCCAGAAAACCGCGATGCACAGAGGCTTTTCCGCCGTAAATCGTTCCGCTGCCAGCCAGCCGTAATGTTCATTATTTAATTTATGACTCGTATCGAATTTGATCGTTTCCCCCAAAACGCTCATAAAAACATACAGCGAAAGATCAATGATGCGAATCAGGATTCTCTTGCCGAAAGAATACTCCGCAATCGAGGCAAATTTAAGACTTTCCGAATCCTTTTTATAGTTTTCCGCTTTCATTAATAGAATATCTCTGCAAAATTAAGTTATTATAATGCAACAAAAAACTTTATTTTATCGTAAGGCATTTTGCAAAAGACTTTTTTCGAGAAAAACACCCCGACACCAATTCAGGAAAAGCGACCAATGGAAAAAAAATTTTTAATCGTTGATGATTATGATGATCTGCGAACCGCACTCACCGAGGAGTTCAGCAAGAACGGCAATGTTATCGAAACTACGAACAATCGTGATGACGGTATAAGGCTGATGAAAGCAGATGATTTTGATGTAATTATCACGGATTTAGACGGTGAACAACTGATAGATGAAGATGAAAAAACCGCCGAAGATGTTCCGACCTGCTTTCCCGAAAAGATTGATGAAGATAAACACCCGCGTAGTCATATTAAAGCATTCAAAATCTGCATTACCGAGTATAAAACCGGAAAATTTAGCGATGACGAAATAAAAGACTGCGTTGAAACGATTCTCAAATACAAATCCAAACA
This sequence comes from Pyrinomonadaceae bacterium, assembly GCA_041744535.1. Taxonomy (GTDB): domain Bacteria; phylum Acidobacteriota; class Blastocatellia; order Pyrinomonadales; family Pyrinomonadaceae; genus Aridibacter. Next base: position 644 of record JBGTKR010000200.1, on the reverse strand, counting down.
CATTGACCGCGACAAAGACATCCAGAACCGCCACGAAAAGATCGAATTTGAAATCCCGAGCATTTTAAATTTAATGCACAGCGTTTTGGAATATTTAACCGAGCGTGTCGAAAAACTCGGCGTGGTCAATCCCGAAAGATCGAATCTTTTTGTTGCTTTAGATGAAGCATTCGTCAACGCCGTCAAACACGGCAACAAATTCGATGCCGGCAAAAATATCCGCATCGTCGCCGACATCACGCCGAAAGAAGCCCGTTTCACCATCGAAGACGAAGGCGAAGGTTTCGACGTTTCCGCCATTCCCGACCCGACCGACATCGAAAACCTTTTCAAATCTTCCGGCAGAGGCGTAATGTTTATGTATAATATTATGGACGAAGTGGCTTACAACGAAAAGGGAAACCGCATCACGTTGGTCAAAAAAAGCGAAAATGAAACCGAATCATAAAGGTCGGAACGCAAGCGTCCCGCTTGCAATGAGTGCGACAGCACGAAAAATACTCGGCGGACTTTAAAGATTAGACAAATGTCCGCCATATTTTCTTTCGCATCGAAGCGACGCTCATTGCAAGCGGGACGCTTGCGTCCCGACCGAAAAACTATTTTTTGTCCATTTTCGGCTTTTCCTTAAACTTATCAAGTTC
>JBGTKR010000199.1:0-3982 GCA_041744535.1 Pyrinomonadaceae bacterium | reverse complement strand
CGTTCACCAAAACAGATAACCTCAAGTCCGACCTTCAAATCCGATGCACAATTTTCGCCGAAAGGAAATGAGGTTTACTATCTCGAAAACGGACGCATAAATATAGTTGATCTCGGTCGCGGCAGCGTTAAACCGCTTTCGCTGAATATGAGTTTGAAGGTAAATTTCCCCGACGAAAAAATGCAAATTTTCAATCAGGGCTGGCGATATATGCGGGATCATTTTTACGATCCGAATTTTCACGGAGCGAATTGGGATGCGGTTTATAAAACTTACGAACCGCTGGCGAGAGGTTCACGAAACCTTGATGAACTGCGGCGTTTGATGAATATGATGGTCGGCGAACTTAACGCTTCGCATCTCGGAGTTTCGGGTTCAAACGATTTTCGTGCGTTGCCAATCGGAAGACTCGGACTGCGTTTTGACCGCATCGAATATGAAACCAACGGACGCTTGAAGATCATCGAAATTATTGATCTGAGTCCCGCCGCCGTTTCCAAAGAAATGCGTGTCGGCGATTATCTTTTAAGCGTTGATAAAACAAAAATTGACGGCAAAACAAACGTCAATGAACTTCTGGAAAATAAAGTCGGCAAGCGTGTCGAACTGGAAATCGCTTCGTCGCCAAACGGAGCAAAACGCACCGTCGTTCTCAAACCGATTGCCACCAATGCGGAAAAATATCTGCTCTATCGCCAATGGGTTGAAGCAAATCGTGCTTACATCGAAAAGATCAGCGGCGGAAAACTCGGCTACGTTCATCTGCCGGATATGTCTTCAAACACGCTCGCACAGGTTTATGTTGACCTCGACGTGCAAAACCAACGCAAACAAGGTGTGGTCGTTGACATACGCAATAATAACGGCGGTTTTATAAATCCTTATGTGATTGATATTTTTGCCCGACAAGGTTATTTAACGATGCAGGAACGCGGGCTTTGGAAATATCCCGCCCGAAGTGCTTTAGGTCAGCGTGCGTTGGAACGCCCGACGATTCTTGTTACAAATCAACATTCGCTTTCCGACGCGGAAGATTTGACCGAAGGTTATCAAACATTGAAAATCGGCAAAGTAGTCGGTGAAAAAACGGCGGGTTGGATAATTTTTACTTGGTCGCCGAGTCTTTTCGATGGCACGAGATTCCGTCTGCCACGCACGGAAATCACCGACAATCGCGGTCAGAATATGGAACTAAATCCGCGTCCGGTTGGTGTGCAGATTACACGACCAATCGGCGAAACCTTTACGGGCAAAGACAGCCAACTCGATGCGGCGGTGCGTGAACTTTTAAATCAAATCGGAACGCCTTAAATTAAAATTTTGAGCGATTGAAAATCAAATATTTTTCAATCGCTCAAAATCCGCTTCCGTATCAATATCAAACTCGGCTTCGGGAACGGAAATTGTCGCCAAATCCGTTTCCGCATATTTTTCGATAATGGATTTTGCACCGATCTCTTTATTCAAATTCAGCAATTCATCAAAAACATCATACATAAAAAGTGCGGGAACGCCGATGGTTTCTGCGTATCGGCTGGCGACTATCATTTGATTTGTAGATTTTTGAGTTTCGATAAGTTTCAAAATCGTATTTTTCTCAACCAAAGGCTGATCGCATAAAAGTATGATTACAGCTTGCAGATCATTTTTTATCTCGATTATTTTTCGCAAACCTTCTACAATCGAAGAACTCATTCCGCTTTGCCAATCTTCGTTTACAACAATTTCTACCGATAGGTTTTTGATTGATTTTTTGATTTTCTCGGCATCTGCTCCCAAAACGACAACCGATTTTAATCCGGTTTGCAAAGCATTTTCCGCAATCCGCTCAAGCAAAGTTCGCTCCTCAAATTCGAGCAATTGCTTGGGCTTGCCAAACCGCGTAGAAGCACCGGCGGCGAGAATAATTATTCCTATATTTTCTCTGTTAATTTCGTCCATAAATCGAACTTTCACGATCCCTTAAATGTCCGCCGTCACGCTCTTTCAAAACCGCATTTATTTCCGCTAAGATTGAAAGTGCTATCGCTTCGGGCGTGTCTGCTCCAATGTCTAAACCGATGGGCGAATAAAATTTTGCTAATTCTTCTTCGGTAAAATTTAAGCCTTCTTCCGCAAATTCACGCAGCATATTTTCCGAACGTCTTTTCGGTCCCAATTTTCCGACATATTTTGCGTTTGATTTGAGCAAAACTTTCAATATATTTTTATCGTGTTCGTAATTGTGAGTCATAATTACCGTCACAGAATTTTCAACAATTTCGATATTTTCCGCCGTTTGTTCGGGATGCGAAATTAGAATTTCATCAGCGTTTGCAAATCTTCCTTTGTTCGCAAATTTCTCTCTCTGGTCAATAATTGTTACACGCCAACCTAAACTTTTTGCAATCTTCGCTAACGGAACGGCATCTGCTCCCGCACCGAAAATCGTTAAATTAATTGGTTGGGAAATTTGATCAAAAAAAACTTCTCCAAAATCATAAGTTTTGATTTTTGATTTTCCCGAACTCAAAATATCTTGAGCATCCTTACCGATTTTGTGAAATTTGTCATCATCAAAATCAGTCTGAAAAGAACCATTCTCACTTAACAAAAGTCTGCTTTCAAGTTTCAAATCATTTTCAGATTTAATCAAAGTTGCTGACAAACCGTTTTGCCGACTTTCAAAACATCCTTCAATAAAGTCCAACAAAGAATTATCTTTTGCAATTTCAAGCAAAATTCTAATAATTCCGCGACAACCCATATTTAAACTAAATACCGAGTCCAAATCCTTCGTCGTGTCATACACAAAAACCTGCGGTTCGCCTGTTTCTAAAACTTGTTTTGCCCGTTCCAAAACATCCGCTTCAAGACATCCGCCGGAAACCGTGCCGAATGTGTCGCCGTTTTCCAAGATCAACATTTTCGCTCCCGGCAGACGATAACTCGATCCCTGCACATCTACAACAGTTGCCAGAATCGCTTTTTCGTCGGGTTTTAGAGTTTTTATCTTTTTGAGAATTTCTTGAATTTCTTTCATAAGATATTAAACACATAGAAACATAAGGAATATAGAAAAAGATTAGACATTATTGGAAATAAGAATTAGCCCGCGAATAAACGCGAAAATACGCGAAACAAAGAAATTCATAAAATCTTTTATCTTATTTTCGCGGTCTTTCGCGTTTATTCGCGGGAAAATATTCTTATAAGATTGGGCATTTTGTTATTTCCGATAATGTCTATTATATCAAAACTTTTCTTTACTATGATTTCTATGTTTCTATGTGTTTAAAAATAATTAAATTAAATTATCCGGCGTTATCGGCAAATCTCTGACACGCTTTCCGGTTGCGTTAAATATCGCATTGGCAATCGCGGCGGGAGCTCCGACTAAACAAAGTTCGCCCATTCCTTTTGCACCGAGCGGATTTACAATTTTGTCTTCTTCCTCGATAAATTCGGTTTTTATGTAATGAACATCAGCGTTTGAAGGAATGTGATAATCGGCAAAATTCGTTGTCATCATTTTGCCGTAGCGGTGGTCAATTTCGGTGTGTTCGTGCAGAGCCATTCCGATTCCCCAGATCATTCCGCCCTGTTCCTGTGAATGTGCGGTGAGCGGATTCATAACTTTTCCGCAAGCCGTCGCCTCGACAATTTTTGTAACTTTGACAATTCCCAAATCTTCGTCAACTTTGACTTCCGCAAACTGTATGCCGTGTCCCATCGTCGTATATTTTGAGCGTTCTTCGGATGGCGTAGCCTGATAAGTTTCGACAATTTCCTTTAAACCGCTCTTTTTTATAAACTCGGTAATTGAAGCCGATTTTGATGTGTCGTCTTTCAAACGCAAAGTGCCGTTCATCAATTCGGTTTCATCAACATTTCTTCCGACAAACGGCGAATTTTCTTCTTTAACCACCGAATCAAAAATCTTCTGTTTGATTGCCAACGCTGCACCGTGAACTGCCGAACCGACTGAAGCCGTCGTTACCGA
>JBGTKR010000198.1:0-10304 GCA_041744535.1 Pyrinomonadaceae bacterium | reverse complement strand
AAAACTCGTTGAAATTATCTACCCTTTTTTATACTTTTGTGAAATTTTGTTTTTTGCACAAAAGTATAAAAAAGTCCGTCAACGACGAGTTTTTAACGAAGATACAACAACTTAGCGGGTATTTTTCGTCCAAAGTCTAATTTCCTTACGTCTGCCGTAAAGCATTATTCGCTCAACATATTTAGCGATCACGTCAACTTCCAAATTAACCACATCGCCTTTTTGCAAACTTGATAAATTTGTTATTTCCCAAGTTTTCGGAATCACGGCAACTTCAAAATAATCATCGGTCAGGTTTGCGACTGTCAGCGAAATCCCTTCAACCGAAACCGAACCTTTATAAACGAAATATTGCCCGATCTCGAACGGAAAACCGATTCTGACCGTCCAAAAATTACCTTCCCGAACCGCCTGCAAAAATTCACCGCGTCCGTCAACGTGACCTTGCACAATATGTCCGCCGAGCCGCGTCGAAGGCGTAACCGCACGTTCTAAGTTTACTTTTGAACCGATCTTCAAATCCCCGATTGTCGAACGCTCCAAAGTTTCCTGCGAAACATCCGCCGCAAACGAATCCGGCGAAATATCCAAAGCCGTCAAACAAACTCCATTAACGGCAATCGAATCGCCTTCAGCCGTTTGGTCAACAACAGTTTTTGCAGAAACCTTCACTCTCGCACCTTTAGCGTGTTTCTCGATTCCCGCAATTTCTCCTAGTTCTTCAATAATTCCTGTAAACAATTTAATTTTTACGTCTTCTTTTTTTGCAGAGTTTCTCCGGCTTTTTGGAGTTTATCTTCCTGAAACATTATATCGTCAAAAGCAATGCCCGTCAGCTTTGAAAGATAATCCAGATGCTTCTGCGTCTGTTCCCAACGCTTTCGGCTTTCTGCCTCAAATTTTTGCCTTTCTGCCTCAGACTTTTGCCTTTCTTCGTGAAGCCTGCGTCTTTCGACCAAATCCGTTTTTTGCAGCCATTCGGATTTTGCCTGCATATCGGCAATATATTTCAAGGTTTCCTCAATCGTTTCAAACCTTTCGTTAAACTCGCTGTTGTTATTTTCTTCACTCATTTAATTATTTTTTTCTAATGATTCGACAGAATTTAGAACCATGGTTTTTTGTTTTGAATATATGTTTGAACGAATTCTTCATCGGATTTGGTCAAATAGATTATTCCTTCGACTAATCCGATAACGCTTATCACTAACGGAAGAAAAAATAAGAAACCGCAGGATATAATTGCTAAAATCCAGGCGATAACCTGACCGACCAACATATAAATTCCTTCTTGCTGATAACCGAGAATAAATTTGTGAACACCAAAACCGCCCAGTATAATTCCGCAAATTCCGGCTACTATTTTTTTGTCAGCACCGGGAATCTGTCCCGTATTTTGATTATACTGTTGCTGCATTTGCTGGTTTTGATAATCCTGCTGAAACGGTTCGGCTAAATTTGATCCGCAATTGCGGCAAAAATTTTCCAAACCCGTATTCTGAGTTCCGCAACTCGGACAAGTTACAATTTTCGTTGCCATAAATTCTCCTCTGATAAATTTTTATTTTTCTGATTTATAGTTATTTATATTAAACGCTTTGTCAATTTTTCTTCATTCAAACCTTTTTATTCTTAGATAATTTACGATTATTTTTTGGGATTAGTTCGACATTTTTCAAAACCCGGTCAAGCCACATATTTGATAATTTTTCCTGAATCGAATTTGCACGCAGGCGGTCATTTAAGTTTTTGAAATCCACGAAATCTAAGTTTTGATCCTGATTAAAACACGAAAAAACAAAAACTTCCTCGCCCGTATGCGGGTTGACGTGGCGTTGCAGACATTGAGCACAAATTTCCTTCATCATACATTGCATCGGTGAATTGATCGAGCCGATTGCCGTGTGTTCTTCTTTCAAATACGGATGCAAGGTCGAAAACCTCGCTTCTTTGACACCGTTCATCATCCGGTCGGAACCGATCACGATCATTCGGTCAACATCCTTTAAGCTGACGGTTTGTTCGCCCAGTTCGCCTTTGGCGTAAGCGATCATTGCTTCGACAATGTTGCCGCGAAAATGTGCGTCTTGCGGGCGTTCAGGTTGGATTTCTTTGCCGTAATCCGTTGCCCAAATTACTTGATCGGTATTTTTTTCGATCTCCTCGCGTTTGAATAAATCTTTGCCGTCCTTGTAACCGGCAAAATAAATCACCTCGTTATTATTTTTCCGCATCGCTTCGGCAATCGAGAATAGAACCGCGTTTCCGAGTCCGCCGCCTGCCAGCAGAATCGTTTCATTGTTTGGAATTTCCGTCGGCGTTCCGGTCGGTCCCATCACGACGACTTCCTCGCCTTCCTTTAAGAATTGGCAAAGTCTGGAAGACGTTCCCATTTCCAAAACGATCATCGAAAGCAAGCCTTTTTCCTCGTCAACCCATGCTCCTGTCAATGCTAAACCTTCCATCAAAAGGCGTTTGCCTTCGACGACGGGAGCATTTGTTTCAAAATTTTGTAAGCGATAAAATTGTCCGGGTTCAAACTTTCTCGCTTGCAGAGGTGCTTTAACGACAACATCAACAATTGTCGGTGTCAGCCTGTCAACTTTAACGACATAAGCCCGCAGTTGTTCATCTAAAACTGCTTTGAGCTTACTAAAGATCGCATCTTTTTCGGTTTGTTCCAATTCGCCCTGTTGTTTAAATTCTTCTTCAAATATTTTCACAACATTCGGATAACCTTTTTTCGCCGAAGCCATTGCTTTGACGACGTTTCCGGCAAAAACCGGATGATTGTCGCCGTAGTAGGAAATAAATTTGCCATCCTGTTCGTAGGATGTGAAAAATCCTGATTTTGATTCTTTAACGTGCAGTTTGCCGTTGCCGTTTTGCTCAACAATGTGCGGTTCAAAATACTGCCGCCATTCGTCTAATTTGAAAGTTCCGGGGAATTCTTTTTCGTAAATAACATTCGGAGCAGTTCCTGCCGCAACGCAGACGGTGCGTGCCGGAATGCGGACGGTTTCGCCCGTCATATCGAATCTTCCGGTTTCTTCGTTGTGTTTTAATCGTTCAAAAATCAGAGATTTGACCGCACTGTTTTCGTCGGGAACGGCTTCGGTCGGAGTCATCAATTCGACAAAATTTATGCCTTCTTCGAGTGCTTTTTGAACTTCTTCGTGATTTAAGCGATACGCCGGAGAATCCTGCAAGCGTTTACGATATACAAGTGAAACTCCGCCCCAAGATTGAATTAGCGGCACAAAATTAGGTTCTTCGCCTGCTTCTTCCGCACGGTTTCTTTCTTCACGAATCGCTTTTCCGTGAACGACATATTCAGCTAAAACCTCTTTCTCTTCCTCGTCAAATTGTTTCCAGACTTCTTCTTCGCCGATGCCTTCCGCAATTTCTTCAAATTTTTCGAGCATTTTTTCAACCTGAACGGGATAATATGCAAATAATTCGGTTGCCGTATCAATTCCCGTCAAACCGCCGCCGATCACGACTGCGGGCAGACGCATTTGCAGATTTGAAAGCGTGTCTTTTTTAAATGCTCCGGTTAATTGCAGAGCCATCAGGAAATCCGACGCTTGACGAATTCCGCGAATCAGATTGTTTTTCATCGGCACAATCGTCGGACGACCCGCACCCGTCGCAATCGCTATGTGGTCAAAACCGAAATTCCAAGCGTCTTCAATCGTAAAAGTTCCGCCGAAACGCACGCCGCCGTAAGCCCGAAAACGCTTGCGACGGCTCAGGATCAACTGAAGCATCGTAAAAAAGTTTTTGTCCCAACGCACGGTAATTCCGTATTCGGAAACCCCGCCGAAGCCCGATAAAATTCTTTGGTCGAGATCGTCTTTGATGTCGTTTATATCCTTGACTGCTTTCGGAGTTTCCGTTCCGTTTTTGCCAGTCCAGACATCATTGAGCGGTTCGATCTTCAAACCGTCCACGCCGATCACGCCGAAGCCTTCGTTCAATAAATAATGTGCGAGCGTGTAACCGGCGGGTCCCATTCCGACGACGAGAACATTCTTTCCGTTATACGGCAAAGCATAAGGTCTTTTTGCATTCAAAGGATTCCAACGGGTTAAAAGCGAATAAATTTCAAAGCCGTAAGGTAAATCTAAAACGTCGGTCAAAGCGGAAGTTTCAACGAGCGGAATATTGACGGGTTCTTGTTTTTGAAAAATGCAGCCCTTCATACAATCATTGCAGATGCGGTGTCCCGTTCCGGCACACATCGGGTTGTCAATCGTAACCAAGACAAGCGACGCGATTGAATCGCCTTGTCCTTTCATCATGTGCATTTCGGAGATTTTTTCATCGAGCGGACAGCCTTCGGTTTTAATTCCCAGCGGATTTTTTTTTACATTTCCGTCGCGTTCGTGTAAGCCTGTCGAGCAGGAATCTTTTTCGCGTTCGTGGCAGATCAGGCAGTAATCAATTTCGTTTAACGCATCACGCATCGTGCCGCGATAATCGGTCAGACCGAAGCCGTCCCGCCGCCGCATCATTTCGTCCGTTCCGTGCAATGCTTCGGGAATATCGGAATTTGTGCGGGTAATATGAACAAGATTTTGATAATCGAGCGGATGCGGAGTTTTAAACGCAAACCATTTCTTATCTTTTTTGTAGAACTGAATCGCCGACCAAATCTCAACGATTTGCAAGACGGCTTTAACTTGCAGAAGTTCGCCGCTTGCGTCAATTTCGCCGACAAAACGTGAGAAAACATTGCCGAAAGTTTCATCTTTTAACTTGTCGTAAGCGTTGTGAATCTTGTTCAAAGTTTCCTGAACTTCGGTGGTGATTTCCTCATCTTTCGTCAAAGTTTCTTCCGCTTCGAGCAATTCGGCGACAATCGAAGCAATTGCCAATTCTTCATCGTGAATCAAAACTTCGGCGAACTGTCCGTTCTTTAATTGGCGGATCGCCTCGCTCAATTCCGTTTCCTTGTAATCGGCTAATTTGTCTTCCTTATAGCTGCGAATCGCCCGCCGTTGGACAAAAAATTTGTATTTCCAGATCGGATCGTCCTTTAATATCTCGTGTTCCAATTCCTCGCGTTCTTTGTTTACGCCGAACATATTGGCAACAAATTCCGACAAAAACGGTGCGGAATCGGTCAAAATCTTAGAAGCGACCTTCGGTTCATAACCTTCTCCGCGTCCTTTAATGTATTCGGTCAAAGCCTGATGCAGAACGGGTTCTTTCTCTGCTATTTCCGAATAAAATTTTTCTGCCAACTCTTTTAATTTATACGCATCAAAAAGGTCTGAATACTTAAATCCGGGAATGCCTAAATCAAAATCGTGGTTTGATAAATTGTTTGTATTTTTATTTTCTTTTTCTGAAATTCCAATCATATATTTTATTTAGTGCAAAATCTTAAAATAATCTCGTAAGAAAAATATATCATTTGCGTTTAAGTGAAAACAAAGGCGGAAATAACTAACAGACAAGTTATTTTTTGCTTAAAGATCAAAAAAAGTGTATATTTTTCAAGTATTTTAACTTATTTGTATTTACTACAATCAGTAAAAAGTTTATTATAAAGTTTTAAAAAATTTGTAAGTGAAGTTTATATCTAAAAATTACTTATCTCAAATTTCTGGACTTAAATTTATATAGAGGTTTTTATAAAAAAATATGGAAAGAGACGAAAGGTTATTACCCATTCCGAGCAAGCACGATTTGCAGTTGGCAAATCAGGAATACCCGCCTTCATATCCCGCTGCGTATGAAGATGATATATTTAGTGCCGACAAACGTTCTGTTCGTGAGTATTTTAATATTGTTTTCAAGCGGCTTCCGATAATTTTGGCGATAACGATTCTGACAACCGCCGCCGTTGCATTCTATATGTATCGCATACCGTCGGAATATAAGGCGACAACCCAATTGATCGTTGAGCCACCCAAGCCGACAAATCAGACAGTCATTCAACTCGGAACTGATCCGACTTATTACAATACTCAACTCCAGCTTCTTGGCAGTAACGACTTAATGTATCAGGTCGTTATTCGATTAGGATTGTATAAACAACCGGATTTATTCAAGGATGAAGACAAAGGATTCTTAACCACATTTAAATCTATGTTTTCCGGCGGTAAGAATCCTCAGGAAGATCAAAAATTTTTACAGGTTTTAAATTCCAAGGAGAATGAAAATGATGATACGGAAGAAATAAACTTAAGCCCGGAAGAAGAAGCGATTGCGAAAAATTATGCTGCCAGAATAGGCGGAAGGCTTGAAGTAGATCAACTTAAGGGAACAAGTCTGGTAAATATCTCGGTGATAAGCGACAATCCTGTTTTAGCGGCTAAAGTTGCCGATGGGGTGGCAAATACCTTTATGATTCAGGATGTTCGACGCGGAATAGGGTTTGATAATATGAATCTGAGAGAAATCAATAAATCAATTGAAGACCTTAAAGCTACTATTGCTAAACAAGAACAAGCCTACATTAATTTATTACAAAAGGAAGGAATATTAGTTTCTAAAGGTGGTGAGGGCGGAACCGACGTAACCGGAAATACTCTGACTACACTTAGCGGAAACTGGATTGCCGCTCTTGATGATTTGCGAAAGGCTGAAGCGGAATATAATACCGTTGCTAAGTCCGGTAATACTGAAGGAATAGAAGGAAATGCACGAACTCCTCTGACCAGTCTAAATGAGCAGAGAATAGAACAAAAAACCAAACTGCAAAATTTGATGCAGGAATATGATAAACAAATTGGTGACGCAGAAACAGAGTTGAGCAAGTTACGGGTTAAGTATCAAGATAATTATCCGCCGGTACAGGAAGCACTAAAAAAAGTTGAAAAGTTACAGCAATTAAAAGAAGAAACCAGAAAGAATTATTCTAAAAGTATAAAAGAGGATTTTGTAATAGAGGAGAAAACTGCTTATGACAAAGTTCTTAAAGGTTTGAGTGCCCGGGTTCAATCTGCGAGAATCCGCGAATCACAGCTTCGCGGTCAATTAAATAATGAAACCGCAAAAGCTAATCAGGAAGGTATTGCCAGCACAAAATTGACGACTCTGAAGAGAGAAATTGATACGAATCGAACACTTTTGGATAATAACTTTCTAAAACAAAAGGAACTGGAATTAAAAATTGAAAGCACCCGTCCCGATAACATTAAAATGGCATCGAGTGCCGGTGATATTGGCTACTTAGTTGGACCGCAAAGAAACAGAAATATAATTCTGGCATTTCTCGTGTCATTAATTGGCGGCATAGGTCTGGCTTTTATGCTCGATTATTTAGACGATTCGATCAGGTCTTCGGACGATATAAGCAGATCCGTCGGTCTGCCGACTCTTGCTTTAATTCCGCATCACAGTATGGATAAGCGAAAAAACAAAGCGATAGCCGCTCAAAGCGGAAATTTATCTATTGCTTTATCGGTGCTGGATGATGCCCGTTCTCCGACGGCGGAAGCCTATCGGCATCTGCGGACATCTCTGCTTTTCTCTTCCGCCGGAAAAGCACCTAAGAAAATTCTGGTTACTTCATCGCAGCCGTCCGAAGGAAAAACCACAACCGCCATTAATACGGCTATCACTTTAGCTCAGGCAGGTGCTAAGGTTGTCATTATTGACTGTGATCTGCGTCGTCCGCGTCTGCACAGTCATTTCAGTATGGAAAATACTTTCGGTATAACCAATTATCTTTCGGGTGAAAAAGATACGAGCAAGATAATCAAGGATTTTGAAGAGGTTGAAAACTTAAAGGTCATCACCAGCGGACCGATTCCGCCGAATCCGGCTGAACTTCTCAGTTCGCAGCAGATGAAAAATCTTCTGGTTAATTTGAGCGGCACTTTCGACCACATCATAATTGATTCACCTCCGGCAATTTCGTTTACCGATGCCGCCATTCTCTCAACTCACGTCAACGGCGTTGTGCTGGTGGCAATGGCTGGTAAGAGTTCGGTGCATCTGATGCGTCGTTTCAAACAGCGTCTGACGAGTATGGGAGCTAAAGTTTATGGTGTCGTGCTTAACGGTATCAAACCGAATTCGCTCGATTACAGCTATTACGGTTATGGTTATGCCTACGGTTATTATGAAAATAATGACGATTCAACTCCGATGATGGAAGATGCCATAAATGTTAATCTGTTGAACGAAGATTATGATGATGCTGAATTCGAGGTATATGAAGAAACGGAGGATTCTATTCACGAAACCAAAGAGTAAATAGCAATGGATAACGGATAACGGATAACGGATAATGGAGAAATTAATTCTTTACATTATCCATTTTCCGTTATCCGTTATCCATTTTCTAAAAATTCCTTTAAAGCAGCTTCCCAATTTGGTAACGGTTTCAGACCGAATTTTTTACTGAATAAGCATTTTAGTCTTGAATCTATCGGACGCGGGGCGGGACGTTTTAAGTTTTTCGCTGAAACGGATTCGATCAGATCGGAATCATAGCCTTTGATTTCACAGATTTTTTTTGCAAACTCCAGAAAACTGACACCTTCGCCTTCATTTGAAACGTGATAAATGCAGGGCAGATCGAGCATTGCCAATTCTCTCAGGCGAACCGCCAAATCTTCCGCATACGTCGGTGTGCCGTAGGAATCCGAAATTGCCTTGATGTTTTTTCCATCGGCAAGCAGTTCGTGCATTACGCTTAAAAAATTCGTTCCGCCTTTTCCGTATATCCAACCCGTTCTCACAATTATCGAGCGGGCGTAATGATTTGTCGCTACTCTTTCTCCCTGATATTTTGTTTCCGCGTAAAATCCGAGCGGATTCGGCGTATCTTTTTGCGTATAAAAATCACCCTTCGTGCCGTCAAAAACATAGTCGGTAGAAACGGTTACAAACGCACTTTTGATTTTTTTTGCACCGAGAGCAAGATTTTCAACGCCTAAAACATTGGCATCGTAACAAATCGAATGGTTCGTTTCCGCACCGTCAACATCCGTGTAAGCGGCACAATTTATGACGGCTTCCGGTTTATCTTTTTCAAAGATTTCAAAAACCTTCTCTCCGTCGGCAATATCCAAATCCTGCCGTGTGTAAGCAAAAACCTCATCGCCCGAATTTTGACAATGCCTGATCGCCGCTTTTGCAACCATTCCGTTTGCACCCGTAATTAAAACTCTCATTTTGCTCCGACTTCCATTCCGTAATGTTTTTTATAATAATCCCTGTAATCGCCGCTTCGGATGCGGTTCACCCAATCCTGATTTTCCATATACCAATCAATTGTCTTCTGCAAACCGTCTTTCCAAGAGGTTTTCGGCTTCCAGTCGAGTTCAGTTTCAGCCTTCGCCGCATCAATTGCATAACGGCGATCGTGTCCGAGCCGGTCTTTGACATATTTTATCAGATCGTGCGATTTGCCGAGCGTGTCGAGAATTGACGTTACGACCTCGATGTTTTCTATCTCGTTTCTTGCTCCGATATTGTAAATTCCACCTGATTTTCCTTTTTCAAATGCCTTCCAGATCGCCCGGCAATGGTCTTCGACATAAATCCAATCACGGACATTTTTTCCGTCGCCGTAAACGGGCAGGGGTTCGTTATTTAAAGCATTCGAGATCATTAGCGGAATGAGTTTTTCGGGAAACTGCCGCGGACCGTAATTATTTCCGCATCGCGTAATGATTGTATCAAGTCCGAAGGTTTCTCTCGCGGCACGAACAAAATGTTCAGCGGCGGCTTTTGAAGCGGCGTAGGGTGAATTCGGCTCTAAGGGCGACGCTTCCGTAAAAAATGCCGTGTCGTCTTCGGGCAAACTTCCCATCACTTCGTCCGTATTGCCGCAAATTTGCAGTATTCCATTACGTTCTACGATTAAATTTTTATTGTCTTGAACCTTAACACACCAAACTTTTCCTTTGTAATATTCTTTCTTCCAATCTTGCTGTCCGAGTCCGATATTTTCAGTCCGAAAATAGACGACATAAGCATCGGTTGACGCACGGATCTCTCTGTTTTCCAAGAATCCGACTAAAGATGCATCACGTTTTCTAACTCTTGGCGACATTCCGAGTTTAATACTCAATTCACAGATATTTTCCATCAAACGGTTCGAAGATGTTGAAAAAACAGGTCTTCCGTTCGGTCTGTAATGACCGTCGCTGTCAATCAATCCATCAAATAATGCCTGTAAGATATTTTCGTCAAAAGCCAACATCCAATCGGGAATGTGTTTGTTCTTAAATCCTTTTCCGAATTGAGAGAAAAATTCAGTCCATTCTTTTGAGCAAATATAAATATGTTCGCCGGATTTATTCTTATGAGATTTCCATTTAACACCTACCGCATCC
>JBGTKR010000197.1:0-5909 GCA_041744535.1 Pyrinomonadaceae bacterium | reverse complement strand
TTAAAATTGTCATTTTTATAAGAAAACCGCAGCAGGCTAATATCTTCTATAAACGGCATTCGGTTTTCCCATCCGAATACAATCTCTGATATACGGAAATCTATTGTCTTCTTCAGACTGAAAACCCGCCGGATATTCGATCCCGTTTAATGTAAAAGCTTCCTTCGCAAACCAGGATTCGACGAGCAACGCCTGTTGTTCGACATTAAATTTGTTAAAATCCCTGCCTATTTCGCCGCAGTCAAAGCAATATGCACAATTGCGGTGCTTGCCCCATTCTTTTGCAAAACCCAGTTTGAATATTTCGCCGATTCTTTTTGAACCCTGCCCGAAACCGTTTTTAAAAATATCTCTAACGCCGTGCCGAACCTGCTGCCAAGCCGATTGTGTCATATACGACATCGAATTCATTCCCGAATGCTGCCCCTGCCAAACGTGCGTCAATTCGTGAATAAAAGTTGCCTTCATCTGCTCCGAAGACTCGACGATATTCGTTTTATAAGCATTGCTCCACAAGATCAGATATTTCGCCCGTTTGCGAAACGGACTCGTCGCCAAAGTAATGCCCTGCGTGTGAGTTTTGGCGTTTGAAATAAAAATGCGTTCAAACGGAAGCGTGTTGCCAAAAACTTCCTTTGCAAGTTCGATTTCTTCCGCATAAAGTTTGCCGAACCATTTATGTTTTCGAGTGTTTGCAGATGTCATAATCTAAAATTTATTAAATCCCAAATTCCCGCCGACTGCCAACCGCTTCTGCCAACTTTTTTTCCGCTCAGGGAACTTTTCGCCGACTTCGTGTGTCTAAGTAATTGTAAAACGAAAAATTTACAATCCGAAAACCACAGGAGAAATCTCTATGCGTAAAATCTCGCTTTTGTTCGTAATCGTTGTATTTACAGTATTTTCCAACCCGGTCAACAGTTTTGATATGCCTTCTGCAACGCAGGGAAATCTCGAAGCTTTTACAAAAGACGGAAAACCTCTCGGCAATTCGCCGCTCAAACATACGAAGGTCAAAACCGACATTTCCGGTTTTCTCGCCCGCGTAACGGTTGAACAGGAATTTGAAAATAATTTCAACCAGCCGATTGAAGCGGTTTATACATTTCCGCTGTCGGAAAATTCCGCCGTTGATGATATGACGATGAAAATCGGTTCGCGGACGATTCGCGGGAAGATCAAGAAACGCGAAGAAGCGAGAAAAATTTACGAAGAAGCAAAAACTCAGGGGAAAACCTCAAGTCTTTTAGATCAAGAAAGACCGAATGTTTTTACGCAATCAGTGGCGAATATTTTGCCGAATGAAAAAATTATTATCGAGATCAGTTATGTTGAAACTCTGAAATATGAAGACGGAAGTTATGAATTTGTCTTTCCGATGGTCGTCGGACCGAGATATTCGCCCGCTTCGGTGAAGGCTGAAAATGCCGCAAAAGTTACGCCGCCCGTTGCTTTGAAAACTCGTGCGGGACACGATATTTCGATTGAAGTTAATTTGGATGCGGGCGTTCCGATCGAGAATATTTCTTCGACGCTTCACGAAATAAATACGCAGAATTTGAGTTCAAATAGTGCGAGGATCGAATTGCAAAATAAAAACACGATTCCGAATAAGGATTTTATTTTGAAATATGACGTAACCGGAAAACGGATTGAAGACGCAATCTTAACGCATCGTGATAAAAACGGCGGATTTTTTACAATGATGCTTTCGCCGCCGGAGAATTTTTCGGTTGAAGACGTTTCGCCGAAGGAAATCGTTTTTGTATTGGATACATCCGGTTCGATGTCCGGCTTTCCGATTGAAAAGGCAAAAGAAGCGATGAAAATGTCGCTCGAAGGGCTTTATCCGAATGACACTTTTAATCTGATAACTTTTGCGGGCGACACGCACGTTTTATTTGAAGAGCCGGTTTATGCAACGCAGGCGAATCTTGCTAAAGCTAAGGCATTTCTCGAAACGAGAAGCGGCGGTGGCGGAACGGAAATGATGAAGGCGATAAAAGCCGCGTTAAAACCGAGCGGTTCAAACGAACACATCCGCATCGTCAATTTTATGACCGACGGCTATGTCAGCAACGAATCGGAAATCATCGCCGAAATTCAAAAAAATCCCAACGCGAGAGTTTTTTCTTTTGGTATCGGCGATTCGGTCAATCGTTTTCTGCTTGACAAAATGTCGAAAGAAGGACGCGGCGAAGTGCAATATGTAACGCTTGAAGACGACGGTTCAAAAGCCGCCAGACAATTTTACGAGCGAATCAGAAATCCGCTTTTGACGGATATTTCGATTGACTGGAACGGTTTGCCCGTCGCGGATATTTACCCGAAACGCAATCCCGATCTGTGGGATGCAAAACCCGTTATTATCAACGGACGTTACACAAACGCGGCAAACGGCACGATCAAATTAAAAGGAAAAGTCGGCGGACAGGATTTTGAACGTGAAATAAAAGTAAATTTCCCCGAAACGCAAAATAAACACGATGTTTTGGCAACGCTTTGGGCGAGAATGAAAATTGATGATTTAATGAGTCAAAACTACGATTATGATTCGGAAGAAGCAAAATTAAGTTCGGAAGCAACAAAACTTATCACTCAAATGGGACTCGAATTTCGACTTTTAACCGAATTTACATCTTTTGTCGCCGTCGAAGAAGTTATCCGAACACGAGGCGGAAAGCCCGTAAAAATTGAAGTTCCGGTAGAATTAGCAAACGGGACTTTTGGCGATGAAGATGACGAAGATGATAACAATCAAACTCAAAGTGCGATAATGAATATGCCGGCAGTGGTAAATAGTGTAACCGTTACAACATCTGACGGAAAAGGAAGCGGAGGAGGAATGGGTTCTGGAAGAGGGACTGGGCAAGGAAGCGGAATTGGCGATGGTTCTGGAAGCGGACGTGGAAATGCTATGCGTATAACCTCATCTTCCGATCCGCGTAAGATTTCCAGAGGAGTTATAAACGGAAATGCAATAAATCTTACCACTCCCGCGTATCCGGCGGCGGCGAGTTCGATTCGTGCAAACGGTTCGGTCAATGTGCAGGTTACAATTGATGAAAAAGGGAACGTAATTTCTGCACAAGCCGTTTCGGGACATCCGCTTTTGCGTGCGGCATCGGAAGCAGCGGCTCGGAATTCAAAATTTCAGCCGACTTTGATGTCCGGCAAACCCATTCAGACGACGGGTATCATCGTCTATAATTTTCAAAACGATTCACCCGCCGGAGTCCAAAATCCGCCGAAAGATGCGATTGAAACGCTTGTCATAACCGAACCCGAAGAACAAACGCCCGGTTACGAACTCAAGCAGAAACTGCATTTCTGGATTTATGCTCTGGTCGAGCGTCTGCAAAAAGGCAATACAAACCCGACGGCAAACGAAGCAAAATTTGTTAAAGGTGAAACCGCAAATATTCAAATTCGGCTGACGGAAAAAACTCCGAGTGTTGTTAATAAATTAAAACAAATCGGTTTTGAAATATCTTCCGAGAAAAACGGCAATATTTTAATCGGAAAGATCAAAACTGAAAAGATCGGGGATTTGGTTAAAATTAAAGAGGTGAAATATATTTTGCCTTCAATTAATAAATGAAAACCGCTTCTAAAAAAGCCCGTCCGCAATTTTCAAGAGTTGCGGACGGGCTTTTTTTTCTCTAACATTGAAAACTTATGCTTAAACGCTTTATGCACAAACGGGAAAAGTATTTTGCGATGCTCAACGACAACCGCATCGTGCATCCGTTTGGCTGGGGAACGGAATTTATTAAGGAAAACCCCAACGGCAACGATCCGAGAAAACTGTTCAGCGAATACTCGAAACGGATGGTTGAAAACAGCGACGAGTTCTATCACTTACCTGAAATTACGAATTACGAATTACGAATTACGAATGAAATCCAAAATCCAAAATCTAAAATCCAAAATCTAAAATGGACGAGTGCGATTGAAACGACTTCGCCGGAAAACAATACGGCTTATGCGACGTTTTTTCCGTACGAGACGGATAAAAAAGCGGCGGTTGTCGTTTTGCCGCATTGGAATGCGAAGGCGGGGACGTATTTTGATCTGTGTAAGTTTTTTAACCGCGTCGGCGTGTCGGCTTTGCGTCTGACTTTGCCGTATCACGAAGAGCGTATGCCGCCGGAATTGGAACGGGCGGATTATCTGGTCGCTCCGAATGTCGGGCGGACTTTGCAATCTTTGCGGCAATCGGTTCTGGACACGCGGGCGGCAGTTCGCTGGTTGAAATTGCAGGGTTATGAAAAGGTCGGAGTCGTCGGCACGAGCATCGGAAGCTGCGTCGGATTTTTTGCATTCGTCCACGACGACACGATTGACACGGGCGTTTTTAATCACGATTCCGGCAACGTCGCCGATGTCGTCTGGCAGGGACTTTCGACCTATCACGTCAAAGAAGGTTTGCAAAACGATGTAACTTTAGAAGAACTCCGCGAATACTGGATGCCGATTTCCCCAATGGCTTATATGGATAAATTAGCGAAATTAAAACCACGTCCGCAACGCTATATTTACACGCTCTACGATCTGACCTTCCCGATTGATCTCTCCCGCCAAATGATGAACGAACTAAATAAAACCGGAGTCGAACACGACGAAGTTATCATCCCCTGCGGACATTATACTCTCGGCGAAAAGCCCTGGGTTTATCTGGATGGTTACAAGATTATTTCGTTTTTGCGAAAGCATTTGAGATAATTATTCAATCGGTTCAATTAATTTTACCGAAACGCCTTTTACTTTGTAATTCTCATTATCAAATGTATAAATCAAAATAGCTTTAGCTTTTACAGTCTTTCCTGCAACTATCGTTGGAGAAAATTTTGAGTTTTTTGCTGCTGTTACGCTTATTCCTTTTTGAATAGGATGCCCGGAAATTCCCTGTGCGGAAATTACATTGCCTTCTTCACCAATTTCCACTTGCACACCCGCAGTTGATTCTTTTCCGCCAAATTTACAATTACAAAATGGATAAGCAGGTATTGGTAAATTGATTGGTTCTCCAAGAATTTTTTCATCATCAATCCTCATTTCAATATCGCCGCTTAGCTTGATTTTGTATATCAGAAATCCTTTTGCATAAATAGGCTTACCATTTATAAAAGTTGGGGAAAACTCTGTTCGACGTGCTGACATTTCAAAGGAGCGACCAAGTAGCGGATGTCCCGTAAGTGCTTTTGCATACAGAACTCTGCCTTCCATATTAACCGTAATCTGAACCATCACGATTATTTCTTTATTTATCTGCAAATGTTTGAGGTTAATCAAATTTGGCATTTGAGGTTTAGGTATTTTTAGAGCATTTTTGTTGACGATCCCAGCGTCAATACATTTAATTTTCGGCTCAAAATTATAAACAAGAAATCCCGTAATCTTTCTTTCATCTACATCATCCGTCTTACGAAATTTTGCTTTCAACGCCGCTTCCTCTGCGGATTTTCTTAATACTTCATCACCCGAAACGGCTTTTGCCGAAATTACATTTCCGACAAAATCTTTAATTTCAACTTCAACTTCAACTTTAACTAAATCACTAGCACAAGAATTTTCCGCTTCTTGCGGAAAATCAGGCTTTGGTAAATATGTAGCTCTTCCATTAATTATTCCGACTTTGATATTTGAAGTTTCCTCTTGCGGATAAGAAGTTTGGGCTGTAATAAACACGAAAGAGAGTGTAATGATTATCAGATATTTACTCATAAGATTATTTTGTTAGACACCGATTTTATAAATTTGTTCCCGAATACTGTCGGAACGCACGCGACTCGCGTGCAATGAGTGCGAAAGCACGAAAATAAACTTTAACAACTCAAATGATTATCTTTGTTCGTTTGCTTTTCAGCAAACGGGCAGGCGGGTCGCCTGCGTTCCGACGGGTGAAT
>JBGTKR010000196.1:0-2695 GCA_041744535.1 Pyrinomonadaceae bacterium | reverse complement strand
GGCAAAGTGTAAACAAATTCCTTGTAGTTTTTGCCTCCGGGATGAGTGTATTGTGAGAATTGTGTTTCATCGGGTGACGCATAGGCGTTAGGTTCATCCCGTTGGTCAATAGCTGTTTCTATGATGTTTTCTCGGCTACTGTCAAAATACGAACCGCTGCCATCAACTTCAACTATCACACCATCCGCAAAACTCACGTTATAAACAGTTGGGTAATTTTCAGAAATCGGTTCAATACTAACTACTTCTAAATTTTCTACTAAACCACCTTTCACAACTTCCTGAACTTCAACCTTATTCTCACGAACAAAATCAAGTAATTCCTGTTTGGTTACAGACTTTTTATCATCGAGAAATTCTTCAATGCCCATCCACGCAATTTCTTCCGCTTTCACGCCCGGAGCCTTGGTTATCATTGCCAATGCCTGTTGCGACGACATTTTTTCCTGCTTAAAGTTTTCAACGGTTCGCTCGACCTGTGAATAGAAAGCGGGAGATTCGGCGACCATTTTCAAAATCGAATCGTTTTCGTTTGAGAATGAACCTTGATTGAAGATGGATTTTATTTGGTTGGGATTGAAGGCTATATATTGAACCTGTGTTCCGCCCATATCACGTAAGTTGGAAATAACAGCACCGTCAAAACCTTTCTTTTTATATCGGACTATATTTTTACCAAAATGCTCAATGTATTTGCCTAATGCGTTTTCTTTACTGGGATTTTTAAGATTTAAGAATGCGGGAATGATATTAGCGTTTTGGTTTGGCTCGCCAATGTGCATCATTCTTTTACTGTTTTTTACTTCGGTGTTTTCAGCGTAAAATCCTGCAATTTTTGGATTGTCGGTAAAAAATATTCCGCCTTCCGTGCCGACTTTAAATATTTTTGGATTAGCGGTTGTTCCGGTAAAAACCACCAAAGGCTCACCGTTATTATCAACAACTTTTGAAGATTCTTGATTTGAATATAACCTTTCTGCTACACTTCTTATGACTCCAGACGCTCTGATACGCGATTGCTGCGAAGCAGTCGCATCAGTTTTTGAAAGCGTTTGGAGTTTTTCAATTTCAACAACTTCGTGAACATACAGTCGTGATGTATTGATGTCTTTTCGGATAAGCACAAATGCTCTGTATTCTTGTGAATCTACTTGGACAGGGCTTGCCAATATGTAGCTTTCACCTTGAAATTGATTTTGTCCGCCGCTTTTTTCCGAATGAACTAAAATGCCTTGTTTAATTATATCGGGAATCGCGGGAATTGATTGAATTTTTGATTTTCCGTAACCGTGTCCCAAAGATGCTTTAATAGCCGGAGCATCAATCATAATCTCACCTAAACGCGGATTTATAACAGATGACGGTAAAATACTACTTGCCCATTCAACAATATCTACGGTTTTACCTTTGTTTGGCGTTTTGGAACTTTCAATCTTTATAACCGGAAGGTTTTCGATTGTGTTTCGCAGAGCAGGTGCTTCCCACTCTCCAAACCATTGCTTAAACTCTTTTGTTCTAACCGTTCTCCACAGTTCTGCATTCGGAAGATTTGAAACTTTACCGTTCGGTGCTAATAATTCGCCGTCGCTGTTTTTATCTAATTTAATTGCATCACGGCGTTGGATATATTCGGCTGAATCAAATTCCGATATATCGGCGACCATTCGGAGCGGTGCATCGCTATTTTCTGAATTGTCGGATTCTTTGGGTTTACCTTTTTTTGCCCGAAGTTCTTCCAAAAGATCAGCGTGCCGTTTTCGCATTTCCGTCAATTCTTTAGCTTTCGGAAATTCCAGACCAACATTTTCTTTGGCGGTTTGAACCTCTTTCGCCATTTCACCAAAACGATTATCCAGCCGCGAAATATTATCGTCAATTGATTTAACTAAATTCTCTATTCTTGTGAGCAGTCCCGATGATGAAACTTTTTCGTCGTTATTAAATGTAGTCGTGCCGATATTTCTGTCTTTAAAGCGAAGGCTTAGATCGAATTTGTTATATATTCTTGAAAGTTGTAAGTTAAATCCGCGATATTCACCAAAGGTCGCTTCGCCGAAACTTCCGGCTCTTTCAAATCTGGCGGTTATCGCATTTTCAAGTTCCGCCCGGTTATCTTTATTTATATCTGCAAGTTCAAATGTATTTGCTCCGATTTTAATTTCGGTGTTATCTGTTTTCGGGTTACCGTCGGCAACCTTCTTTGCATCCTGTAGTAAATCATAGCGGCGATGCTCAAATGTATCCTGATTATCAAACTTTTTGATTTTGTCCTGAAGATCGAATTTGCCGCGATTGAAGTTTTTCTCCTGAGCGGTGAGTTTTTTGATTTCCGTATTTAATTGAATAGATTCCAAGATTCGCGGATCACCCGTCGCCGACGCTTTCATTTCGGCGGCATTGGCGGATTCAGGCGAAATATCTTCAACCTCTCTGACATCATCGGACAATCTGAAACGGTCAATCGCCGTTCCTTTCTGCTCGTTGATTTCCCACATTCGGGCATCGTAGGTTTTTTCCGTAGCGTAATCTAAAACCTTGACCGTAAAATTTTCATCATAAAAATCATTTCCCTGACGAATGATTCTGCCGAGTCTTTGTTCTAAATCAGACGGTTTCCACGGCACATCTAAATTATGTAAGGCGACAAGTTTTTGCTGGACGTTCATTCCCGCACCCATTTTCTTGGTTGATCCAA
>JBGTKR010000195.1:0-15147 GCA_041744535.1 Pyrinomonadaceae bacterium | reverse complement strand
TTACCGAGTTCCTGCATCGCCCAGAGGACGCGGCGGTGGACGGGTTTTAAGCCGTCGCGGACATCCGGCAAGGCACGTCCGATGATCACGCTCATTGCATAATCCAGATAGGAACGCTTCATTTCGTCTTCAATATTTACCTGATTTACATTATTGTTGTCTATGTTTGCATCCATTAAAATTTTCCCTTCTTCTTAAAACTATTTTTCTATATTTTTGTTAATTTCGAGCAGGTTCAAAAGGTGTGAACGACCAATAAAAAATTGGAAAAAGTAACTCATTAAATATATTTATATTTTACAGGTGTTTTCCTCTTTAAGCAACCTGCCGAACTCTCTGAAACAACTTGAGTAAGTCAATTATTTGCATAATTTTAAGTTATAAAATCTCAAGTAAATTCCTTATTCCAAAAACCACGATCATGGAGAAAATAAATGTCTGCTGTTTTAACTTCTGAAACCAAAACGGACAATAACCGCCGAATTTCCAGAATTACTATAAGTCTGCCCGTAAAGGTTGCGGGAAAAGACGATCTGAGTTCGGACTGGAACGAAATCACACGCCTTGAAGATGTTTCCGCATTCGGAGCGGCGTTTACGATTACCCGCCCGGTCAAACGCGGAAGACTTCTGCATCTAACCCTGCCGATGCCGAGGCAGATGCGTTGTTTCGACCATATGGAAGGTCAGTATCAGATTTGGGCAATTGTCCGCCGCTGCCGATTGGTCGAAAATTCTAAAAATTCTACGGCTTATGCCGTCGGTGTTGCCTTTGTCGGAAAACATCCGCCGTCAAGCTACTTTGAAAATCCGACAAGTCTTTATGAACTCAAACCCATCAAAGGAGAAGGGTTGTGGGACATTACCAATGCTCCGAGCAGACCCGATGACAGCCATCTGCCAAAAGAAGACCGTGTTCATTCACGTTACCCGATTCCCGTTAACCTAAGTATTGAGGTTTTAGACCAAAACGGAGAACCCGTGGATGTTGAATCAACGGTTGCGGAAAATATCAGCCTCAGCGGAGCGGCGGTTTTTACTTCATTAAAACTCGAAGTCGGCTCACTCGTTAAAATTACCGGCGAACAGGATGATTTTTCGCTCAAAGCAATCGTCCGGGGCAAAAGGACGGGTCCCGATGGAATTCCCCGTATTCATATTGAATTTATTGAGGGCTACTTTCCGCTCAGAGGAATTGATTTGTAGAATTTACAAATTATGCAGTAATTCAAGATTTAAGATTCAAGATTTAAGATTCAAAAACTCATACCAAAGATATTAAAAAGTTCAAATTTTATTACTTTTTTCGGCAAATTCAATCAAGCCATCTTTTGCTCATATCAAACCACATCACGAGTCCACGCCACTTGCCGAAACACCTGTAAAAATTTTCGATTTCTTTATCGGAGCAGGAGTTTCCGTTATTGTGTTTTTTGTAAAATTCGGAACGCAAAAACGAATCTAAAGCCAATCCGTCATAGCGTCCGAGCAGTTTCAGAAGATTTTCCGCCGCGTAATTTCCGACACCCTTAATATTTTTTATTTCCTTTTTCAGTTCATCCGTCGGCAGATCCGAATTGAGCCAATTTTCAGGGTTTATCTTTCCCGACGCAACAGTTTCAGCCAGTTCCGCAAAATACTCCGAGCGATAACCGGCACGAATTTCCTGACGATAAAATTCCGCATCAACACTTGCCATAGCTTCGGCAGTCGGAAAAGAACTTTCGTCCGTTTTTGTTTTTTCACCGAGTTTTTTGACCAGATTTTCAACCATATTTTTTGTCAAAGCCCACGAACAATTTGTTGTGCAGACGGTTTTAACCAAATCTTCAAAGACCGTCGGTGAACGCAGAAGTCTTCCCGCTCCGACTTTTTTAATCCAGGCAAAATCGGTTTCGTTCTCTGTGATTTGATAAAATTCGCCAAAATTTTCATCAATCCGCAAAATATGTCTGACGTTTTCGGTTATCTTTTCGATATTTTTACCGAAAGACTCAATTTTTATCTTTTTTTCGGTTTCGCTAATCGTTACGGCAAACGGTTTTTCCCCGGTTTCACCTTTAAAAACATATTTCAAATGCCACTTTTCTTCATCGAGTTCAAACGGTGCGAGTTGATACCAACCGTGGCTGTAAACAGTAGTTTTGAAATTAAACTGCTTCGGTTTATTTATAAACATAATTTCCTAAAAATAAAGAAAGTTCCAAACCAAAAATTTTGATTCGGAACTTAAGTTTTTACTTTTTACTTTTTACTTTTTACTTTTTCTTATCAATTGCTTCAAGTAATTTTTCCGCCAGATCGGGATCGAGATTTTTTAAAGCCGTCTGTTGCTCACGGGCGGCGGTCAGATTTCCATCGAGAATATACATATAACCGAGATTATATCTGGCTTTTGCATAACGCGGACTGATCTCCAGAGCTTTTTGATAAGCCTCGATTGCTTTGTTTCTTTGCCGGTCAGCATAAAAGGCATTTCCCAAAAGATAAAATCCGTCCGAATAATCGGGATTCTCGCCCGTAAATTTTACCAAACCTTTAACTGCTTCCTTGTAATGTTTGGTTGCCGTATCGGTTTGATTTTGAAAATCATAGGCTCTGCCGAGATAAAAATTCGTTTCGCCGTCGCCGGGATTTAATTCCAAAGCCTTGGAACAGGTTTTGATGGCGGCACTATATTGCTTTGAATCATTGTAGGCACGGCACAAATTCGTATAACCCATATGTTCATTCGGAGCTAATTCGATAGCCTTTTTTGCGGCTTCAATGGCATAGGCGGTTTTATCGAATAAGCTGTAATACCAGCTCAAACTCGTGTATAGATCGGCATCATTCGGAAACTGCATAATTCCGTCCTTAGCCGTGTTGATCGCTTTAGCGTATAAACCCTGACTTCGATATATATCGGACAGCGTTAAATACACCGAACGAAAACTTTTGTCCGCCGTTAAAACTCTTTCATAAGCGTCCGCCGCTTCTGTTTTTTTATCTTGTCTTTGCAAGAAATCGGCAATGTAAAACCAAGACCAAGCCGCCTGAGTCGTGCCTTTTGCCAATGCTTTGCGGGCAGATGCTTCCTGATTATTATAATCACCCAAAGCGTTATAGCTTTTCGCCATATAAAAATGAACCTCAGGTGTTTTATCCTCGATGCTTAAAGCCTTTTGAAAAGATTCGAGCGATTCTTTGTATTTTTTTTGTTCATCATAAATCCGACCTCGGGCAATATAAAAATAGGCATTATCAGGAGCGAGTTCTAACGCTTTCTGAATATCCTCTAAAGCCAAATCCGGTTTATTTCTGAAAACATTCGCCTGCCAACGCACCGTATAAACTTCCAGCGGATCATAACCCTGTTCCAGAGCCATTCCGAAATCATTTGCCGCCTGCTCATATTCCTTTAAATTATAATGAGCGTAACCTTTGGAAAATCTTGCATAAGGAAAATCCGGCTGAGATGCCAAAGCCTGAGCGTATTTATCAACTGCGGCTTGATAATCCTTTTGCCGATACACCTGATCCCCTTCGGTTGCCAGTTTTTTCGCCTTATCACGATCCTTTCTGCTTTGTGCTTTCGATGATGACGGTATTGACAGAAGAAATGTTCCTAATAAAATCAATATAAATAATTTTATAAAACTATTTTTGTTCATCTTTGTTTATCTCCTAACTACTGAATAATATCGGTTCTGCTTCCACTGGTCTGTGTTTTTTTCGGTTCGGCTTTTTTAACAGGTGTCGAGCGGACAACCGGAGTTTTCTTAACGGCGACACGCGGAGTCGGTCGCGGAGTATTTTTTGTTGTTGTCGTCGTCTGTGCGGATTTGGTTTTGGTTGAAGTAACCGTCGTATCTTTGGGTTCAATCGAAGTGTCATCGGTTGATTCTTCGGTATTCGTGTTCGCCAAATCCTCGTCCGAATTCGAGTTTGTATTTGTTTCATCGGTGGTATCGGCTTCAGCCGTATCCGCTGTCGGCTCTACCGAAGGCTGCGGTGTCACAGTCGTGTTGGTATCATCCGCCGTTGTCGAACCTCCGCCATACATATACCAACCGATACCGAGAGCAGTTCCGAGCAGTAAAAATAAAACCACGCCTAACCCGCCCAACATCGCAGCATA
The DNA here is from genome assembly GCA_041744535.1 of Pyrinomonadaceae bacterium. GTDB lineage: Bacteria > Acidobacteriota > Blastocatellia > Pyrinomonadales > Pyrinomonadaceae > Aridibacter. The sequence continues at coordinate 11,028 of JBGTKR010000195.1, read as the reverse complement.
TTTTCCGGCGGAATTTCCCTTTTTTGCCGCAACCGACGGCGGTGGTGTTTCAACTAAATTTTCCTTCGGCTGAGAATCAAAGTCATTTTGCAGTCTGTCGGCTTCCGCATCAACTTTATCGGAAGAATTGAAATCATCGGTCAAACCGTATGAAGCCGCAGCTTCGGAAGGCTGTTGCTCATCTTCAAAAGAATCCGCCTCATCACCGGAAAAGCCGCCTGTTTTGTTATTTATGGAATTTTCTGTGTAAGATTCGTTATCTGTTTCAACATTTTCGCTGTTTGAAAACTCCTGCTGATTTGTTGTATCGGACGGGATTTCCGAATAATCGTCCTTTGTCGAAAAATCCTTCTCTGCATAATCTTTTGTGATTATATGTTCGGACTTATTTGAAGAATCTCTGTCCAGCAAAACCTCCGTCTTCATTCCCATCAAATCTTTTTCAGTATTGGGAATGGAAATATCCTCATTACTGATCTGAACCGTAGCATCCAGATTACCGCTTTCATACGAATTCGGCGGCATTGCAGACTGGTCGGATGAGTTTAGTTCGGAATCAATCCCGGACGAAAACTGTCCGACTGAAAGCGGCGGTGCGGACATAACTTCCGTTTTCTCACCAATACCGCCGGAATCTTCCGCACTTTCAAAATTCAAAGGTGCGGCTTGAGTGGACGGTGCATCCGCTATTAGATTAAAAGCCCGACGCAAATCCTTTTGCATATCGCGGGCAGCCGCCGGACGTTTTTCCTGACTAACTTCCATTCCGTTTATAATTATGTCCGAAACGGATTTCGGAACTTCCGAATTCAACTCATTGATGGCTCTCAGCGGATCGCCCATACCGGATAAAAAACCGTCTGCCCGCGTAAGTGCATCGGGCGGAACTATTCCGGTCAAAAGTTGGTATAAAGTTGCCGACAAAGAATAAATATCGCTTCGGGCATCCGTTCCCGTGCCGCGTATCTGTTCCATCGGAGCATAATGCGGCGTATAGCCGACGATGCTGCCCGAAGTCGTTACGCGGGTTTGTCCGAGTGCGTGTTTGGACAAGCCGAAATCGAGCAAAACTATTTGATTATCGTCTGTTAATTTCAAGTTTTGCGGCTTTATATCACGATGAATTATCGGCGGCACATTCGTATGCAGATAGGTCAGAGCCTCTAGCAATTGATCTGCCCAGAACATAACCCAGTTGAGCGGAAAAGGTTTTTGCGACTCTTTTAATCTCTCCGAAAGGTCTTCGCCGGAGATATGATCCATCACCAGATACTGCTCGTCGTTTTCAAGAAAATGATCGCTCACCTTCGGCAAAACCGAATGACGCAGATTTGCCAGAGTTTTGGCTTCTCTTTCAAATGCTTCGGCAAGCAGCGGATCATCACCGACCGTCGTGCGTTTCAGAGCCATCGCACTTCCGAGCCGCTGGTCAACCGCCAGATAAACTTCGCCCATCCCGCCTTTGCCGATCAAATGAACTATTTTGTAACGATTCTGGAGTAATGTATTCGGGGCTAGTGGTTTCATTTTTTATTTTTTATAGTTTTTATTTTTTCTCAAAACGAGAATTTTTCTAACTGCCGACCGTAACTGCCTGCTGCCGGCTTTTTATTTACTGTTCGTTTATTAACAAATCCTTTTCGGGCAGTATCGCTTCCCGACCCGTGTGCTGCCAGCACCTGCCTCCGCCTTTAACACGCCTTGAACACGGCGTTCCCTTCTTTGTTTCAGCCCCGCAAAAATAGACAGGTTTATCGGAACTTTTTTGCGGAACTTTTGCCGGTTTTGTGCTTGCCAAATTATTTTCCGTCAAATTATTCGGCTTTGATACCGGAGTTTCCGGCGGTAACTGATCGGAATCCAAATTGATAACGTCTTGTTCCCCCGAATTTTCAGACCGCACGTTTTCAGCCTTTAAAGAGCGTTTCGTGTTTTTCTGAAGTTCTGCATTTTTAAAATTTCCGGCAGTCGTTACGGATTCGTTTGATTGAAAAAACAACCCGCTAAATCCCCAAACTCCGAAAGCAATTAAAAATAAAGCCGCAACTTTCGGCAGTATTTCCTCAAATTTATATTCCGTTTCGCAAAGCTGACAAAATTTCCGGCTGGAAAAAATCTTCCAATCGGCTCTCTCGATTCTTTCACCGCAGTTGCAGCAATAAGTAGGTTTATACAACATTATTTTCCCCTTTAATCAATTGTGGTCATTTAGCTAACTTATAAAAAATTGACATTATAACCGGACTATAAATTTTTCTACAATTAGAGCATTATAACTCATAACCGCTTCAATGTTAAGATATTTTGAACAGACTTTGAGCAACCGTAAACCGACTAAAAGCGTCTGATTATTTATTAATTTATCAGCTTCATATTTATATATGCGTATTTATAAAACTTTTTCAGCCATAATACTTCTGTTAATTTGTTCGACTTTTTTATCCGCTCAAGATGATGATGTCATTAATATTGATTCGACACTCGTGCGTTTAAATGTCGGAGTTGTCAATCGTTCCGGTCAACCGATAACGGATTTGGATAAAAATAATTTTACGCTTTATGAAAACGGCGTAGAACAAAAAATTTTAAGATTTGAACCGACGGTTGCACCGTTTAGTGTGGTAATGATTCTCGATATGAGCGGCTCGACGCTCGGATTTCGGCAAACAATTCAAACCTCCGCTTTTCGTTTTATTGACGCACTTTCGCCAAATGACCGCGTTGCCGTGATCGAATTTTACGACAAGGTAAATGTTCTTAATGACTTTACGACGGAGCGAAAAACTCTTGCCAATTCCATCAATGTCGCCAACGGACGCGGAAAAACACAGCTTTATAAGGCACTCGACACGGCACTTGCCAAACTTTCCAAAGAACAAAACCGCCGCAAAGCGATAATCGTTTTAACCGACGGAGTTGATTCGGCAATTCGTGAAGAAGACCGGGAAATACTTGCTAAATTGGACAATAAACAAATCCCGAATTATATTACTCCTGAAAAAAGTAAAACTCTGAATAACGTCTTGAGTAAAGCCTCGGCAATGGGAGTTACGATCTATCCGCTGGCACTTCCAACCGGCGATCCCGCAAAATTAGCCGACCCGACACCGATTCAGGTGGAAATGTTTCAAGCTGCCCGCCAACGCTTAAAAATACTGGCAGACCGAAGCGGCGGAACGATCAACACAATAGACCGCCTCGAACAAATGGGCAGACTTTACGCTCAAGTTGCCGCCGATGTCCGCTCGCTCTATACCATCGAATACGAACCTTCCGACACCAAACGCAACGGCGAATGGCGTGAAATAAAGATTGAAGTAAATAAACCCGAACTGATTTCCCGCACCCGTCCGGGCTATTTTGCAAAATAAATTTGGTAAATAGAAAATGGCAAATCGTTAATTGTCTGATTGAATTAACAATTAACGATTTACCATTTACAATTAACAAAAATTTTTGTAGTCTTAAAATTCGCTTTTTACGCACCCGTAGCTCAGTTGGATAGAGTACTTGACTACGAATCAAGGAGTCGCATGTTCGAATCATGCCGGGTGCATTCTTCTTATCCTTGTTTATTTCAACATTCCGATTCCAAACTCAAACCCTGTCCGCAGACTTTCAAACCAAAACCCGATAAATCCCGAACTTCCCTTTTCAACAAAAGCCAAAACCGAACCGTAACAGATCAAATTCATAATCGGCAGAATCAAGATCGTTTTAACAATTCCCGCATCCTGCAGATCGGTCTGCCGAAAACTCGTTTGCGTCCAGTTTGAAATTAGATGAAAAGCCGTTGACCATCCCAACAAACCGAGCAAAATGTCGGTTTTTATGTCCAAAAAATACGCCGAAACAATGATCGCCAAAGAAACCGTCGGAAAAAAATAAGGTGCAAGCGAAATCCAGGTCTGTCCCGTCGTCCCGCGTCCGATCTGCCGGACTTCGCCGCCGTCGTGTGCCGTAACGCGGATTCCCGTCGGAATTTTCAGAAAAAACAACCCGATAATTAAATGCGTCAATTCGTGTTCGAGCGTCTGCAAATAACACCAAAACCTGTAAAACAAACGCCGAGCAACAAATTGAACGGGAAAGAAAACAACAAATCCGGCAATAAATGCGATCCAACGCGAATCACTAAAAGAAATTTCCCTTAAAATAAACAAAGTTTTCCTGCCGAATCCATAAAACAAAAACGGCACGGCAAGCAAAAATAAAAACATTAAAATTTTGGAAGAAATTCGCAGCATCTTAATTTCAGATTCTAACTTATCCGACAAGATAAAAGTAAGTTACTGTAAATGACTTTCGGATTGGCGAATAAAAAATGGAAATTCAAGCTAGATTTTCTAAAACCACCAAAGCAGTTTGTCCGCAACTGAAACAAAAAAACGGATAATGGATTTAAATATTATCCATTATCCGTTTTACATTTTCCATCTTTGAATTATTGTCCGAGTTTTCGGTCTTTATAAGCGTCAAAGAAATCCGTATGACGGCTGGTCAGAGGAATTTTTCGCCCGTTGATGAACATATGCAGAACATTTGTTCTGATCTCCAACAGATCGCCGTCGGTTACAACGATATTTGCCACTTTGCCGTTTTCAATCGAACCATACATATTGGCAACGCCGAGAATTTGAGCCGGATAAAGCGTAACGCTTTTTAAGGCTTCATCCTTCGATAAACCGTATGCCGCCGCTGCTCCCGCCTGATACGGTAATTCGCGGACGTTTGCACCGTTATCTCCGGTTGAAATACAGAATTTTATTCCGGCTTTCTGCATTTTTGAAGGTGCTTCAAAAAATGTATCGTATGGATCATCCTGCCGAAACGGGTTGCTGTGAATTCGGTCATAAATTACCGCAATGTTATTTTTCTTCAGACCGTCGGCTTCCATCCACGCTTCCCCGCCGCCGAAAATAATGGCTTTTAGCTTCATATCCTCGACAAATTTGATAACGCCGCGAATATCTCTGGCACGTTGGGCTTCAAAAATGACGGGTTTTTCGCCGCGAATATACGGGATCATTGCATCCATTTTCAAATCCGTGGCGACGGCTGGCAGAGATTTGTTTTTTTCGTAAGCATCTTTGGCGTTTGCATATTGTTTTGCCTGCTCGAAGACTTCCTTTAATTCATCAATCTTTTTATCACGATTTTTAACCGCCTGATCAAAATCCACGATTCGCGGTCCGGTCAGCGGGTCAAAACCCGCAAATGTGCTGATCTGCGGAAAGCCTATGACCAAGCCGAATTCCCGCACAACCGACATTTCATCTTGAGTCGAGCCGTTTAAATTCACAACCGCAGATTGCCCCGAAACTATACTGCCTCGCGGCATTGAATGTGCCATCGTGATGCCGTTGACACGGGTTACATTGATGTGCGAAGTGTGCGGATTTAAGCCGAGAATCGCTTTTGCATTCGGGTTAATATCTCCCGTTTCGGCAACATCAACCGTTCCGGCAGCACCGTTTCCGATTTCAAGCAGTCCCATATTCGTTCCGGCATCAATCATTCCGGGATAGACGCTCAAACCTGTTCCGTCAATTCTTTCCGCATCGCTTGGAACTGAAACATTTGCACCGACGGCGGTAATTTTTCCATTGCTGATAACAACTGTTCCATTCGGGATCACCGCACCGGAAACGGTTACGATTCTCGCATTCGTGATCGCAAAAGTCCCCGCTTTTCCGGTCAGATTTTGATCCGCACCGCCGTTTTGTGCGTTGGCGGTAAACATTAAACAGTTAGCCGTAAGCAGTATTGCAAAAATTCTGATGTAATTCGTAATTCGTAATTCATAATTTGTAATTTTCATTATTGAATTCCTCCTTCAAATGCTTCGGTCGGTGTCGGTGTTGCTTTTGGAGTCGGTGTCATTTTCGGATTCGGTTTCATATTCGGTTTGTCGGACTTGCTGCGTTTATTCGGCGGAAGATTCGCTTCCATTTTTTCCAGCCGCTCACGTTCGGCTTCAAGCTGCCGACGCATCGCAATATCTTTTTGGCGGTCGAAGAAAACCTCGCCGTCAATAATAGTCATATCGGCGTGTGTGTAAACGCTGAACGGATGTTCGCTCCAGATGGCGATGTCGGCATCTTTACCGACCTCTATCGAACCGGTTTTATTGCCGATGCCGAGTTGTTTGGCGGGATTTAACGTAACCATTTTTAACGCTTCCTCCTCCGGCACTCCGCCGTAACGGACGGCTTTTGCCGCATCGAGATTCAGACGGCGGATGCGTTCACCGTCGTCGGAATTTATCGAAACGACGACACCGTTTTTCCAAAGTATGTAGGCGTTATACGGAATCGTGTCGTAGGCTTCGATCTTATAACCCCAATAGTCAACAAATATCGAAGCACCCGCACCGTATTTGGCAACTTCGGGAGCGATTTTATAGGCTTCGAGTGCGTGTTGAAGCGATGCGATCTTAAAGCCGAACTCATCTGCCAGTTTTAATAAATTAAGGTGTTCGTCCGAACGATAACCGTGGGCGTGGACAAGTCTTTTGCCTTCCAAAACTTCGACCAGCGGTTCGAGTTCCAAATCTCTACGCGGCTGAACTTTAGTTTTTCCGGCACGAAAATCAGCCCATTTTTGCCTGTAATCTCTCGCCCTGCCGAACGCATCACGCATAACTTCCAAAGTTCCCATACGACTCGCCGGATAGCGTTGCTGTTGACCGGGAATGTTTCTCGCCCGTTTGACGTTTTCACCCATCGCAAATTTTATTCCGGGCGGTGCTTCGGGAATTAGAAATTCTTCAATCGGTCTGCCGTATTTGAATTTGACGACCGTATTCAAACCGCCGATGGGATTTGCCGAACCGTGAAGCAGATTTGCCGCCGTCACGCCGCCGCCTAAAGCACGGTAGATCGTTACATCGGTCGGGTCTAAAACATCGCGGATTCTCGCCATCGAAGTTACGGCGTAGGAAAATTCATTGACCGCATCGAGCATTGCGTGCGAATGTGCGTCAATGATTCCGGGCGTAACGTATTTTCCCGTGGCATCAATAATTTGTGCATTACTTGCCGCTTTTAAGTTTTTACCGATCTGCGAAATCTTGCCGTTTTTGATCAGAATATCCGTGTTTTGTAAAGTGCCTTTGGCGGCGGTCATCACGGTTGCATTGCGGATCAAAACATCCTGTTTATTCTGTGCCGCAATAAATGTCGGCAGAATCAAACAGATTGAAATTAGCGTTAGAAAGATAATTTTTCTTTTCATTATTTCCTCGTATAAATTTTCGATTGAAAAATTTTACTTTTTACTTTTTACTTTTTACTTTCCTAAGGATTTTTTGTTCCGGTAAAAGTAGCCGGAATTTCCGCTGCTGATATTTGTCCTTCCATTTTATTGCCCGAAACAGTTCCGCTAAAGGAAAGTTCTCTTTCCTCTCCGCCGATTGAAATTGTTACATCATAACTGAATTTATTTCCGTTAATCTGACCGTTTTTAATCGGTGCTGAACCCAAAATAGTAGAATTCAGATTTCCCGTCAGAACATTTCCCTGCTGATTCAAAACCAATTGAGCCTCAAAAGTCTGTCCGGTTGCTTCGATGTTAAGCGTCCAAGTGCCGCCAACTTGTTCAGTCGTGCCGCTCGTGTCCGTATTTCCTTCATCACCCGGTTTTTTCTCCGGTTTTTTCGGCATTTCAAAAACCTTGCCGTCAATAAATACGTGCGTGATCGTTTTATTTTCGGCAAATAAATCGCCTTTCATTACAACCAGATTTGCAATTTTTCCTTTTTCGATAGAGCCTAATTGATTATTAACGCCGAGAATTTCCGCCGCATCCAGCGTCATCGCCCGCACCGCATCGGTTTTTGACAAACCGTTTTCGGTTGTTTCTTTGACGTTTTTTAGAAAATCGTTAATGCTTTTGAGTTCGCCGGATTGAAACGCGAATTTTACGCCCGCTTGTTTTAATTTCGCCGCCGTTTTCGGAACTTCTACGCGAAGTCTTAGAGTTTCAAGCGATTCGGAATCGGCTTCCTTGTTTTCGGTCAGCGTTCTTTTCGGAAAATTTACCGAAAGCAGAACCGGAATATTTTGAGCCTTTAATCTGTTTGCGATTTTTCCGGCTTCGAGTCCGCCGGAAATTATCGCCCGCAGGTTAAATTCTTTTGCCAGATCAACCACGCGGATAATTTCTCTTTCCGTATTGGCGTTAAAAACAATCGGCATTTGCCCGTTGATGATCGGAAGCAACGCTTCTAATGACGAATCTTTTTCGGGACGCTTCATCCCACGCGGGTCTTTGGCATATATTTTTTGAATTTCATCGAGGCGTTTGGCATCGAGGAACATTTGGCGAAGAGCGGCAAATGTTCCCATCAGAGATGTCGGATAAACACCGCCACGTTCGGTTCTGAAGGCGACGTGCTGGGCAAAAGGCGAGCGGATTATCATCGAAGAAACCGAATCGCCCGCCAGATTTATGACCGCCGATTGTCCTTCAAAAATTCCCGCATCCTCCACCGTCAAAACCGTCGTAAAACCGTTACTTCTCTGTGCCGCAAACTGTGCTTCACCCGCCTTTAATTTCTCCGCCGCCGTCTGTTCGGGACGTAGAGATTCGGGATAATTTGAATTTGACTGCGGTTGATTTTGATTATTCTGCCCACGCGTCGGCGGAGTTTTTTGTATTCCCAAATCCGTATTCGTATCAAAAAATCCGGGATAAACGGTCAAACCCCGCCCGTCGAAAACCTTGGCATCAGCCGGAACGCTGATATTTCGCCCGACCGCTTCGATCAACCCGTCGCGGATGACAACCGTTGCATTCGAGATCGTCGGACCCGAAACCAAAACCACGTCTGCATTCGTTATTGCATAACTGCCGACGGCTTGAGCATTCAGAGAAACAGACAAACAAATAAACGTAAAAATTGCGATAGAAAAACGCAAAAAATGTTTTTTCATAACTTTTAACCGGAATCAGATTGTAAATTTTGGAACTAAAAAATTAATTTTATGCAATTGTAAACAAAATGTTTCAGAATTAAAAGCACGATTTTGTTTTTAGAAACATTTCGGATAGCATATTTATACTTTCGGTTAATCGGTTTCGAGATCATTTATTACATTATCCCCCAATTTTGTTTCAACTTACGTGATTAAAGCAACTTCTGATTTTTTCGTTATGTTCTTATAAAATTCGAAGATGCTCTTAATTACGTTTTCACAAACACATATTGAAGCGGCAGCGGAGGAATTAATTCGGCAAAGATTTTATACCCGATTAAATAATCCGATGTTTCCGATTCAATAATCAGGAGGAGAAAATGAAAAAATCTTTTAGCGGACGGGCAAGAATCACCTTATGTCTGGTCATCACCTTAACACTCGGCATTTTTCAAATTGCCGGTATCGGACTTAAAACAATCTTTGCGGAAAACACTCCGCAATCCATTCCGTTTAGTCAGGATTGGTCAAACACCGAATTAATTACGGCTAATGACGATTGGAGCGGCGTGCCGGGAATTATAGGCTATCGCGGCGACGGGCTGACGAACGGAACTGATACCGATCCGCAAACGATTTTAGCGGACGGTTCGGCGACACCTGTTGATGTCAACGCAAACAGAAGCGACCCGGATACATACAACACAGGCGGCGTTACCGAATTTGACGGAATTCCGAATCCGACCGTTGCACTGCAAGGTTCGGCTACGGCTGACGCACCGCATATTGTCATACATCTGAACACGACCGGACAAAATAATATTCGTGTCAGATATAATGCCCGTGATATAGACGGACAAATGACGGATGTGGTTCAGCAGATCAATACTCAATACCGGGTCGGCGGAACGGGCGATTACATAAATATACCGGGCGGATACATTGCCGATGCCACCGAAGGAGAAAGTCAGGCAACAAAAGTAACGGCAGTAGATGTAACGCTGCCGTCCGATGCCGATAATAAATCTTTGGTCGAAGTTCGTATTATGACGACCAATGCCGACGGCAGCGACGAATGGATCGGAATTGACGATATAAATATCACCAGTTCAACTACTCCGACACCAACACCAACTCCGACACCAACACCAACTCCAACTCCAATGCCAACTCCTACGGCGACACCAACTCCAACACCAACAGTGACTCCGACTCCAACTCCAACTCCTACCGCTACGCCAACTCCGACTCCGACTCCAACGCCTACGCCTACGCCAACACCGACAGCTACGCCTACGCCAACTCCAACAGCTACGCCGACTCCTACGCCAACTCCTACGGCTACTCCAACAGCTACACCAACGCCATCGCCGACGGCTACGCCGACTCCGACTCCAACGGCTACTCCGACTCCGACTCCGACGGCGACACCGACTCCAACTCCTACGCCGACGAATCTGGCGAAGGATTCTGCCGGAGTGTTCCGTCCGTCCAACAACATCACCTTCCTGCGTAATTCAAATACCACCGGCTTTGCCGACATCGCTTTTAATTACGGTGCATCCGGCGATCAGATGATCTCCGGCGACTGGAACGGCGACGGCGTGGATTCGATCGGTATCTTCCGCAGCAATATGTTCTTCCTGAGAAACTCCAACTCGACCGGTCCCGCCGATATTGTTTTATCGTTCGGTGCGGTCGGAGATCAGCCGATAGCGGGTGATTGGAACGGGAACGGGATAGACACCATCGGAGTCTATCGTCCGACGACCGGCGAGGTCTTTCTCAGAACGACGAACACATCGGGACCGGCAGACATCAGATTCGTGCTGGGTAATCCGGGCGATATTGCCATCGCGGGCGATTGGGACGGCGACGGCACCGATACGGTCGGAGTGTTCCGGCAGTCGAACGGGATCGTCTATTTGCGGAACACGAACTCGACGGGAAATGACGACATCTTTCTGGTTTACGGCAATCCGGGCGACCAGCCGGTGGCGGGCGACTGGGACGGCGACGGAATAGATTCATTGGGAATCTACCGCAGCGGAGTGTTCTACCTGCGAAATGCGAACACGACGGGATTTGCCGACATCGTATTCATCTTCGG
>JBGTKR010000194.1:0-4365 GCA_041744535.1 Pyrinomonadaceae bacterium | reverse complement strand
GTGAAAAATATAATTGCGGTCTCAAGCGGCAAAGGCGGCGTTGGGAAATCAACCGTTGCCGTAAATTTGGCAGTTGCATTGACTAAAGACGGTGCAAAAGTCGGTTTGATGGACGCGGATGTTTACGGACCGAATATTCCGATGATGCTTGGAATCGGACAGGATCAGCCGCAGATCGGGCAGAATAATAAACTTATTCCGATTGAAGCCCACGGCGTAAAAGTAATTTCGATGGCGGTGCTTGTTCCGGCTGATAAACCGATGATTCTCAGAGGTCCGATGCTACACGGTGTTGTGCGGCAGTTTTTAAGCGATGTTGATTGGGGCGAACTCGATTATCTGATCGTTGATATGCCGCCGGGAACGGGCGATGTTCAGTTATCCTTGGCTCAACTTGTTCCCGTGCAAGGTGCGGTCTTGGTAACTACTCCGCAAAAAGTTTCGCTATCGGATGTTACGCGGGCTTTGAAAATGTTTGAGCAAGTGGCGATTCCCGTGCTTGGAGTTGTTGAAAATATGTCTTATTTTATCCCCCCCGATATGCCCGACAAACGCTACAACATTTTCGGCGAAGGCGGCGGACGCAAATTTGCCGATACTCACGGAATTCCTTTTCTCGGCGAAGTTCCGCTCGGAATGGAAGTCCGCGAAGGCGGCGATAAAGGAACGCCCGTTGTCGTTTCGCATCCCGAATCGCCGCAGGCAATTGCATTTCATAAAACTGCAGAGGAAGTCGCCAGACAAATTTCTATCGAAGCGATGAAACCTGAACTCGTGATTATGTCGAAAGCAAAATGATAAGTTTTTATAAAAATAAGAAAGAAGATTTAATCGCTAAATTTTCTGATTTTATAGATATTTTTACTGAGCGAAAATATCTTTTTAGAATTTTTGCTTTTGGTTTACTGTTCAATATATTGATTTGGAGTTTGCTTCTTTTTGCAAAGAGTTATGTTCAGTATTTTTTTGAGTTAATTGGTTGGATTGACTTTCTTAACAAGATTGTTTTTCTTATAATATTTTTCGTCGGATTTATAATGATTTATTCAATCTTACGTTTAATATCACAAGATTCGGAAATTCATCAGATTGATTCAAATATAATGAGTGGATATTCAAATCAATTACGCTCGGAAAAGATTTGGCTGACGTGGATCATTACTGGAATGCTTAGTGCTTTTCATACAATCATCTATTATTTTCTTGCTATTACATCTGTATAGTATTACTTGTGGTTTACGGAATTATTTTGTAATATTGAAATTAAAGTAAAGATTAGTTTTTTACTTGTCTTTCAAACAAATTATTAAAGGAGTTTATAAATAAAATTATGGCAGCAGTAGCAGCACCGAATGTTGAATTAAAAGTTACGCCTAGTGCGGCGGTTGAGATTAACAAATTTATGGAAGGCGAGGAAGATTTACCGGAAACCGCAGGGCTTCGTGTAAGAGTCGTGCCGGGCGGATGTTCGGGATTTCAATATTCTTTGAACATCGAAGAAGAATCAAAGCAAGGCGATCACATTTTTGAACAGGAAGGCGTGAGACTTTTCGTTGATATGTTTTCCGGGCAGTATCTGAACGGCATCACGGTTGATTACGTTTCAAATATGATGGGTTCGGGATTTACATTTGAAAATCCGAATGCAACGGGCGGCTGTGGTTGCGGTTCGTCTTTTTCAGCTTAATTTAGAAAATTTTTATATTGGAAATGCGGAAAAGATTTCAGAATCTTCTCCGCATTTTATTTTTAAATATTTTCAGGAAAATTTAACCGATTAGAACTTTTCTTTAATATCCAAAAGATAATTAAGGAACGCGGAAGTTGGTAGGCGGAAGCGGGCAGAGGCTTTTTGATTAAATAAAATCAAAAAGCCTCTGCGAATAGGTTCGCTTTCTTACCTTTTTTTTCAATTCCGCAAATAAAACTTGCCAAACCATACCTGTTTCGGGTTAAAATGATTTCTGCATTTGCAATTTTTCAACTTTTTAGAGAAACTTCAAAAGTCTTGAAAAAGTAACAATAATAATACAATTTAATTTAGAAGCCCGAAATTATCAAAAATTTTGGAAAAACCGGAGTTTTGGCTATTTGTTTAAATAGACGGCAAAAAACCGTTCCAGCCATTTTAAACTCCCCAGTATTGCCCGATTATTATGAATTTTTTAAATCAGTCCCCGAAGTATTTTTCGCTTTTATCAATCGCATTATTTGCAGTAATTTTTTCAGTTGATTCTGCAAACGCTCAAGACAGAGCCAGAATAGTGGATCAGGCAGAAAGACAGCAGATCCGGGAAACCGAACAAATACCGGATTCGGGTAACGCAGGTCAAAGAACTTTAACAAACAGAATTGTCGTAGTCGGTAATCCGCAGCAAAAATCCTTAGTTAATAAAACCTCATCAAGCCGTCCGACAAATTCCGTAACCAATAATGCAGTTAAACGAAGTTATTATAATGCAACCGCTCGTTCAATGATGATGCGGTCAATCCAAGCTAAAGTGGGAATTCGATATGTGATGGGAACACAAGGACCATATACTTATGATTGTTCGGGATTCGTGTGGAAAGTTTTTGAGGAAGCCGGAATAGATTTCACCAGAACAAGTGCGAGAAGTTTCTGGCAGACGTTTGAACCCGTTTCCGGTGATGAAAGATTTCAGTTCGGAACGCTCGTGTTTTTTAACCGTTTAGGTCACGTCGGCATCGTGGCTGATGAAAACGGTTTTTATCACGCCTCTTCAAGTCAGGGCGTTACCTACTCCCGATTCGATGGATATTGGGCAAAACGCATAGTCGGTTACCGCCGCATTCCTCTGAATTATGGTAATGAGGTGGAAATTATTTCAGAAGATACTGAAAACTAATTTTTTATGAATACAAAAATCCGCCGTCTGAAATGTACATTTCAGACGGCGGATTTTTTAATTTAACAAACCGCATTTTACGTAACAAATCCGGCTTTTGGTTCTTGATTTTTAACTTCCCAGATATAAGCGATTTTTTCTATTACGACATACGCAACTCTTTCGTGTTCATCACGCAAATAAACAAGCCCGTCTTTTACATCAACCACATCTCCGCGAACAACGGCACTCGTTCCGCACGATATATCAATTTCCTTGCCCATCAATTGTTTTAAAAAATCTTCCATATTTTCTCCCTTAAAATTTCATTAAATATTATTATTCAGCATTGCCATTCTGCCCGACATAACCCAACGGCTCGGACTATTTGAAACGTTTTGACTCGTTTTTTTTACCTTTTTTTGTTTATCGGCATTTGCTAAAACAGAAACGATAATCGCCAAGTCTTTTAAAGTTTCGTCCGGTTCTTTTTCCTTCCGGCGTTCATTAAAATCCTTTATAAAACCCGTGTCGAGATTTCCCCCGATAAAAACCTCGTCTTCCATAATTTCACGGAAAAACGCCAAAGTAGTTTTTATCCCGCCGACTTCGTATTCACGCAAAGCACGCCGCATTTTTTCAATTGCATCCTGCCGATCTCTGCCGTAAGCACAGAGTTTCGAGATCATCGGATCGTAATAGATCGAAACTTCCGAACCTTCATAAACTCCGCCGTCATCCCGCACGCCGTTTCCCTGCGGAAGTTTTAATCTTGTAATTTTCCCCGGAAACGGCAGGAAATTATTTCGCGGGTCTTCGGCATAAACGCGGCATTCTATCGCGTGTCCTTTGAGCGAAATATCATCTTGGGTAAATGAAAGTTTCTCGCCGTTTGCGATGCGGATTTGTTCTTTGACAATGTCAATTCCGGTAACTAATTCCGTAACCGGATGCTCGACCTGCAAACGGGTGTTCATTTCTAAAAAGTAAAATGACTTATCTACATCCGACAGCAAAAATTCAACCGTTCCCGCCCCGACATAATTTACCGCTTTGGCGACTTTGACAGCTTCACTACCCATTTTTTCGCGTAATTCTGCATCATTTATCGGCGAAGGTGCTTCTTCAATAACCTTTTGATGCCGACGCTGGATCGAACATTCTCTTTCGCCTAAATGAACGTGATTACCGTGAGCATCGCTCATAATCTGAATTTCGATATGTCTTGGTCGCAGAATCGCTTTTTCGACATAAACCGCATCATCGCCGAAACGGGCCATCGCTTCGGATTTCGCATTTTCCAAAGCCGATTTTAATTCACTCTCATCATTTACCAGCCGCATTCCTTTGCCGCCGCCGCCCGCCGAAGCCTTGAGCATCACGGGATAACCAAAACTCGCGGCGACTTCCTTAGCTTCGTCAAAACTTTTTAACGGCTCTGTCGTCCCCGGCACAACGGGAACATTTGCCTGAATAGCGATTTTCCGCGCCGAGATTTTTCCGCCCATTGCTTCCATCG
>JBGTKR010000193.1:0-6199 GCA_041744535.1 Pyrinomonadaceae bacterium | reverse complement strand
TCCGGCTTTCGAGTTTAATAAATCTTTGTCTGCTTCGGTCAATTGCCGCGTGTTTGCTTCTTTAAGATCGCCGTCGGTCAAGCCTTTTTCCTGAATTTCCTTCTGCAATTCGAAGCGTTTTATTTTTCGCGTTGCGGTTCGCGGAATCGGTTCGGCACGGACGATGTAATCCCGAACTCTTTGATATTCGGGCAGTTCTCTCCCTAGATTATCCAGTTCGTAGCGAATCATTTCCTTTGAATTCGTAATATTTGCCTGCTTTAAATATTCAAAATCGGGAATGACGACAGCGACGAGTTTTTCCGCTCCTTGAAATTCAGCGGTTTTATCTTCGACTCCGAGAACGCATAATTCCTCAACTAAAGGCGATTTTGAATAATGCACTTCCAAATCTTCCGGGTGAACATTTTTCCCCGAAGGCAAAACGATAACATCTTTTGCCCGTCCGACAATATACAGATGCCCGTCCTTGTCGAATTTTCCGAGATCGCCGGAACGAAACCAGCCGTCTTCGGTGAACGCGGCTTTGGTCGCTTCGGGATTTTTATAATATCCGTCAAAAACCATCGAACCGCGAATCAGAACTTCGCCTTCGCCGTTCTCGTCGGGTTTGTCGAGTTTTATCTCCGCTCCATACATCGCTTTGCCGACCGAACCGATGCGGTTATCATCCGAATATGTCGCCGTTGCCGCTCCGCTGGTTTCGCTTAAACCGTAGCCTTGAATGATCTTGAAGCCGAGCCGATGAAAATCTTTGGCAACTTCCTCATCAAACCGCGAACCCGCCGTTACAGCCAAATCCAAATTACCGCCGAATGAATCGTGAACTTTTTTAAAGAGAGTTTTGCCCAGATTTAAATTCAAATAATCCCGCGTAAAACCGTTGAGTTTCAGCATTGCGTAAAAAATTTTCTGAACGATCTTTGATTGTGTTTCAACCGTATCGAAAATCTTTTTGTGAAACAGATACCATAAACGCGGCACGCTCGCCAGCGTCGTCATTTTGCTTTCCTGCATCGCTTTTGAAAGTTCGTCGGGTGCAAGTTCCTTCAAATAAAATACTTCCGCTCCTTTTGTGGAAGCCAGCCACAAGTTTACCAATTGCAAATAAACATGAAAAAGCGGCAGCAAACTCAAAACCCTTTCGCTTTCGGTAAAATCCAAAACCCGATCAATCGCATCCAATTCAGCGGCGATATTGCCGTGAGAAAGCAAAACGCCCTTCGGTTTTCCGGTCGTCCCGGAAGTGTAGATCAAGATCGCTTTATCTTCATTTTCGGCGGGCGTTTGCTTCTCTGCAAAACTTTGCGGAAAATCGGTGTTTGACCAGTCTTCAAACTTTTGAAAACCGTTATTTGAATTTTCATTTCGCCAGACGACGGCGGGAATTGATTTGCCTAATTTTTCCTGAATCTGATGAAATTTTTCCGTTACGTGCGGCGATAAAAATGCCGCTTTTGCTTCGGAATCTTCGATAAAATTGGTGATCGTTTCGATCTCGCCATTCGGATCGAGCGGAACGCAAATCGCCCCCATATAAAGCGTGGCAAGATAAGCAATTGCCCAACACGGATGATTTTCACCGATCACGGCAACTCTGTCGCCTTGTTTTACTTCTTCCTGAATCAAGCGATACGCCACGCTCCGAATTTGCTTGAGAAATTCACCGTAGGTGTAAGTTTCCGATTCGTCGCCGACCACACGCATCGCAACTTTGTCTGAATGTTTTTCACACGAATTTATAAGCTTTTCGCAGAATTTTTGTTTTTCCTTCATAAAATTTTAAGGGGAAGATTTGGTTATAATCTGTTTGGATTAAAAACTTCAAACGGAAAATAATCAGATAACTTAGGCGAAATTTATTTGATTTGCAAAATTTTGATTATTAAAAACACTATACCAAAAAACTAAAATGATTAATACAAAAAGTATATTAATTTCCAATGCTTATTTGCTTTTTAAGGGAAAGTTTCGTTAAATTTTATTGGAATGCCGACAAAAATCACTCAACTCGAAGATACGGAACGCAATAAAATCGTTTTGCGGGTTGAGGGAGAACTTTTGTTGGATGATGCGGTTCTGCTGGAAAAAATTGCTCTTGATCTGCGTGAAGAGAACAAAAAAAATCTGACACTCGATTTTGCCGATCTGGATTTTATGGACAGCGATGCCGCTCCGATTGTCAGACGGCTTGAAAAGGAACACGGGTTCGAGATCGAAGGGTTTGAATTTTTCCTGCAGAAGATCGTGCTTGATACGGAAAATCGTAAGTAATTAATATGGAAGATTTTAAAACAAAAGCGATAAATTTCATATTGATTGTTGTCGGAATTTTTTCCGCCGGACTCGGTTTGAAGGGTTTTCTTGTTCCGAATCGTTTAATTGACGGCGGCGTTACCGGAACTTCGATGTTTATTTTTGAATTGACCGGCATTCCGCTTTCGATTCTTATTTTGTTGATAAATACGCCTTTCGTAATAATCGGATACAGGCAGATCGGTAAAATATTTTCGGTCCGAAGTGCGGTTGCAATCGTCGGTCTGGCGATTGCAATTCTTTTGTTTCAATCATTTCATTTTCCGGCTGTTACTACCGATAAGATATTAGCATCCGTATTCGGCGGATTTTTTTTGGGTTTGGGAATCGGTCTGGCGATGCGGGGCGGGGCGGTTTTGGACGGCACGGAGATCGTTGCGATTCTGACGAGCCGCAAGGTCGGGATAACGGTCGGAGATTTTATATTTATTTTTAATGTCATTTTGTTTTCAACCGCCGCATTTTTTCTCGGAATTGAAAAAGCCCTTTACTCGATGCTCGCTTATTTTGCGGCTTCGAGGACGGTTGATTTTATAATTCACGGCATTGAGGAATATAATGGAGTTACGATAATTTCGGAAAAAAGCCACGAGATTCGCCGGGCAATTCTGGAAGAATTAAAACGCGGTGTAACGGTTTTCGGCGGACGCGGTGGCAAAGACGGAGCTGAACGCGATATACTTTTTTGTGTCGTAACCCGTTTTGAAATTCCGAAGATCAAACGAACTATAAATGAAATTGACGACAAAGCGTTTGTAACCGTTCAGCAAATAAGCGACATCAGCGGCGGAGTTATCCGAAGTCCTTTGGCTTCCGTTTTTAAGCCGATTCACGAATCTTTAGCACCTGACAGAATAATTGATGAAAGTAAAAGAGATAGCTGATTTTTTAGATGCAGAGGTATTTGGCAACGGCGAAGTTGAAATTTCAAAAATTTCCTCGTTGGAAAAATCATCAAAAGGCGAAATTTCGTTTATCGAAAACCCCGAGTTGCTCAAGGATTTTTCAAAGACCGAGGCTTCGTGCCTGATCGTTCCGCCGGATTTTAATAAAAAACTTTCCTGTCCGTTAATTCAAGTAAAAAACCCGAAACTCGCATTTGCAAAAATCGCTAAAATTTTACATCCGCAAAAAGAACGGGAATCGGAAATTCACAAATCCGCCGTCATTGCTGAAAGTGCCAAAATCGGTAAAGATATTTTTATCGGAGCATTTTGTTGTATCGGAGAAAACTCGTTGATCGGCAGCGGAACACAACTCAGGGCTGGTGCAAAAGTCGGTGATAACGTCAAAATCGGCAAAAATTGTGTGATCTATCCGAATGTTTTTATTGAAGATAATTCCGAGATCGGTAATAGCGTGATTTTACATACAGGAGTTGTTGTCGGAACGGACGGATTTGGTTATGTTCGTGATAATGAAGAAAACAGACACATAAAATTTCCGCAGATCGGAAAGGTCGTGATCGAAGATGATGTCGAGATCGGTGCAAATTCGTGTATTGACCGGGGTGCTTTGGGCGAAACGCGGATCGGCGAAGGGACGAAAATTGATAATCTCGTGCAGGTCGCACACAATGTCAGTATCGGAAAAAGAGTCGTGATCGCGGCACAAACCGGAATTTCGGGAAGCGTAACGATTGAAGACGATTGCATAATCGCCGGACAAGTCGGTTTTGCCGATCACACGACGATCAAAAAAGGTGCTGTGATCGGTGCTAAATCGGCGGTTTTTCCGGGAAAAATCGTGAGAAAAGGTGTCTGGTGCGGAGTTCCGGTGCAGCCTCTGGACGAATATAAAAAACAAAATGCACATATAAAATCAATTCCGCGATTGAAAGAAGAGTTGAAAAAAATAAAAGAAAATTTAAAAAATTTGAAAGTTAAAAATAAAATCTGAATAATATAAAATTTCAGGTTTTTATTGGTTTAAATCCAAAATCCAAAATCTAAAATCCAAAATCTTACTAAATATGGGTGCAACAATATCGAGAAAATTATCCAATTCCTTTGAAGGTGCTTTGGCGGGCGGCGGTGATCCGGCTAGTTCGCCGCTTTACGTTTTCGGACCTTTTCTAAGGCTGATCGTCATTGCAGGCGTTGCCAATATTACATTCGGGACTTCGATCTGGATGGTGGTTTTTACCGTCGTGATGGTTTCGGCAATGTATCGGCAGGTGATGACCTGGATCACGGACGGAAGCGGCGGAAGCGGCTTGGCGGAGGAGGAATTCGGCGGTTGGGCGGTAAAGATTAACGCGGCGATCACGGTTATCGAATACACCCTGACCTTTCTTGTTTCGATGGCGGCACTCGTTACGCTTCTTTCCGACAGAGCAATCGAATTCGGCGTTCCGCTCGGAAATTCTCTGTTAGGAATCCCCGAAGGCTATAAATTACTGGTCGCCATTACCGTCAGCATCTTTACCGGCTGGCTCGTTAATCTCGGTCCGAAAATTGCGGCTCGTGCCTTCGGTCCGGCGACGATGGCGGTTTTAATTTTGTTGTGGATAATGATCTTTGCGACGATCTATAAATTTTGGGGCGTTCAGCTTCCGGCTTCGTGGCTGGTCGGCGGGATAAATATTCCGCAGATAAATTTACAGGCATTTTCCACCGAACTCGTCAGTTATACGCATATTGTTGACGGTGTGAAGGAATCGGTGCAGACCTCGTATTTGAATTTGACACTCGGCGGTTATGCCAGAATTCTGGCGTTAATGACGGGAATCGAGATTTTCGCAAATCTGGTTGCGGCTTATGACGGAAAGCGTGCGGAACGAAGCCGCAAAGCATTCGGCAGTTTGGTAATCATTATGGGAACGACTGCTTTAACGATGATTATCGTCGGTCCCGCAATTCTCGAACTCGCCAATGTTTCGCCCGTTGCCGGCGGACACGGAAGTGCTGAAGCATCCGTTTTCACGCAGACGATGAATGAACTTTTGCCGACTTGGGCTTCTTATCTCGGCACGATTGCCGGAGTTGCGGTTCTGCTTTCGGCATCGGCAGCTGCGGCACAGGGAGTTCAAAATCTGTTTTTAGGTCTTCGTTATAGACATTATGTGGCGGCGAGTTTGGGACAGAGAAATAAATTTGATGTCGCCGGAAAACCCGTCTGGATTATGATCGTAGTGATCGCCGTCTGCTATACACTTTTCGGCACACACGAAGAAACTTATCTGGCTCTTTATGCGGCGGGCGTATTTATTTTGCTGAGTATGACGGGCTGGGCGGCTTCAAAGCGTTTATTTAGAGAATTAAGAGAATCTTCCTCGATTTCCAGATTTTTATCATTTAGCGGGACGGTTATCGCATCAATTCTCTGTTCGATTGCCACGCTTATTATTTTTGAAGAAAGATTTTTTGACGGTGCCTGGATGTATCTGATCTTGATTCCGCTTCTATATGTCGGTTTTACATATTACCGAAACCGCCTCGGCAATCCGCCTTCGGTTGAAGAAAGATTGGGAGCGATCATTTCCGAACAGATTTACGCACCGAATTCTCTGGCTAATTTACAACTTGACGAAGTTCCATTCAAAAAGATCGTGATCGCACTCGACGGTTCGACGCTTGCCGAACAGGTTATTGCAATGGCACGCTCATTTGCCCGAAGATACGGTGCGGAAATTGAAATCGTCAGCGTTGAAACCGATAAGGTAAAAGAAAATATTCATCTTACCGATCAGCAGAGAGCAGACATAAAAAGTGATCTGCAGGAATATGTCAGACTCGTCGCCGAATTGATTGAAGGCGACGGCTTGGAAGTGCAGACGTATTATCGAAAAGGCGAAGCCGCAACGGAAATTGATGCGGTGGCAAGAGAAACGAATGCCGATCTGATAATTATGACGACCCGCGGAAAATTCGAGATTAATCAA
>JBGTKR010000192.1:0-25073 GCA_041744535.1 Pyrinomonadaceae bacterium | reverse complement strand
TGAATTAAAAATGAGTCTGGATTTTCCATAAGTTATTTTTAATACAGCAAACATTTTCAGTAATTTTTACATATGTTATTATTTTCAACATTTAGCATTTTGAAAACTTACAAAATTTCTACATTTTTGGCGAAGGTATTGATATTATTAACATTTTGAAAAAACTGAGAAGGCTTCACTCGGGCGGGTTTGCGAAAAACCGCACATTTCTAATTTAGCATACGAAGCGTTTTATCTTCAAGTATTTTTTTTATTTACTTGAAAATCATTATTTGTAGAAACACGGTAAAACCTTTAATATATCCTTTCGCCGAAAATTTGTAATAAATATCCGGTTGAAATTATTTATTAAGATGATGAGCAGTAATACACTCAACGGACACGCCTTATATATTTGTTATTTCGGGTTACGCGAGCCTCTGGTTCAGACGCAGGTTTTGCCGTATTTGCGGCAGGTTCGCAACGGCGGAATGAGGATTTCGATTCTCACATTTGAAACCGGTCCGCAAGAAAAATGGACAAACGAGGAAATAAATTCGCGGAAACAGGCACTTGCGGACGAGGGAATTGACTGGCATTTTCTGACCTATCATAAAACGCCGACAGTTCCGGCAACGCTTTTTGATGTTTTAAACGGTGCGTATTTTACGTGGAAATTTATCCGCCGCGAAAAACCCGACATAATCCACGCACGGGTTCACGTTCCGGCTTTGATGGGAGCATTTGCCAAGAAATTTGTCCGCAAAAAACCGAAATTGCTTTTCGATATTCGCGGATTTTTCCCCGAAGAATATACCGATGCCGGACGTTGGAAGGAAAACGGAAGGTTGTATCGGGCGGTGAAAAAAGTCGAAAAATGGCTTTTGAAGGAATCGGACGGATTCGTGGTTTTAACGGAAAAGGGACGCGAAATTTTGTTTCCCGAAAGTAAGGAAACGGGTTTTGATAAATTCGGCAGACCCGTCGAGGTAATTCCCTGTTGTGTTGACCTGAAAAAATTTGCGGACATTAACGGGAACACAAGAAAGGAATTCAGAAAAAAATTAAACGTCGAAAATCGTCGTGTGATAACTTATGTCGGTTCATTCGGCGGCTGGTATTTAACGGTGGAAACGGCGGATTTCTTCGGTGTGGCAAAACAAGAAAACGACGATGTTTTCGCACTGATCTTAACGCAGAGCGATCCTGACGAGATAAAAGGTTTGTTAAAGCAACGCGGGTTTACCGAAAATGATTTTTTGGTTACAAAGGTTTTGCCGAAGGAAGTTCCGCTTTATTTAAGCAGTGCGGATATGGCACTTTCGTTTATCAAGCCGTGTTTTTCAAAACAGGCTTCGTCGCCGACAAAAAATGCGGAGTATTTCGCTTCCGGGATTCCGACGGTTGTTAATACGGGCATCGGCGATACGACGGAGATGACGCTCGAAGACGGAACGGGCGTGGTGATCGAAGAATTTAATGCGGAAACTTATCGCAACAGCATTAAGCAAATAGAAAAAATGTTAGAGAATCCTGAAAAGATTGCTCAAATTTGTAAAAATAGTGCGGTCAAACGCTTTGATCTGGAAAAGGTCGGCGGCGAAAGATATAAGCGGATTTACGGAAGACTTTTAGCGGGAAAAAATAGATTTCAGAATGAGCGGAACAAATAAAAATATCAGAATTTGTGCTTTAATGCTCGACCCTTTTGACACGATGCCGGGGCAAAGATTCCGGCTCGAACAATGGGAGCCTTATCTCAAAGATGAAAATATATCAATAGATTATTTTCCCTTTACCGATGATAAGTTAAGAAAAGTTCTATACAAAGAAAGACATTACGCGGCAAAATCTCTGGGAATGCTCAAAGCAATAGTCCGCCGTTTTGGTCAGATTATTAAAACTTCGGATTACGATCTGGTTTATTTATATCGAACCGCAAGTATGGTCGGACCGGCGTGGCTGGAAAGGATTTTAAGTTATCGAAAAGTGCCGATAATGTTTGACTTTGATGATGCGGTCTTTCTGGAGAATACATCTAATGCGAACAAGCGTTTCGGTTTGGCGAAATTTGCGGGGAAAACCGCCGACATCTGCCGTCTAAGCACAAGCGTTGTCGTCGGAAATTCCTATCTGGCTGAATATGCCGAAAAATATAATAAAAATGTTTATATCATCCCGACAAGTATAGATACAACGAAATATCAACCGCCTCAATCAAAGGAAAATGTCAAAACGGTTATCGGTTGGACGGGAAGCTCGACATCACAGTATTATCTGGAAGCATTCGAGCCGGTTTTGGAAAACATAATCAAAGACCTCGACGTAGAACTTCAGGTTATTTCAGACCGAAAGCCGGATTTTAAGAACGTATCTTCCAAATGGTTTGAATGGTCGGCGGAAAAGGAAGTCGAGATCACATCGCAATTCGATATTGGTATAATGCCTATTCCCGATGATGCGTGGTCAAGGGGCAAGTGTGCGGCGAAGGCTTTGCAATATATGGCTTTGGAAATTCCGGCAATATGTTCTAACGTAGGAGCTAACCGGGATGTGATCAATCAGGGAATAAACGGTTTTCTTGCCGAAACCCCGGAAGAGTGGAAGAATGCCCTATGCAAACTCGTAAAGGATGATTCTTTGAGAAGGCAAATGGGAATTGAAGCCAGAAAAACGGTGCTTGAAAACTATTCAATGAAAAAATGTGCTGACTTATTTGCACGGGCGGTAAATGAAACTTTGGAAATCGGGGTTGTCCGATAGGCGTTTAAGAAAAAACTTTTGACATAAAATTACAAAGGTTTTACGGATTTTGTAGTAATGAAAAAATTTCTTTTATTTGTATTATTTCTTATCGGTGTATTTGTTTGCTTTTTCGTCTTTCCTGATGGGGCGGTTGCGACCGTAATCAGTAGTGGTTTATTTATATTAACGCTATTGCTCATAGACAGGGTGTTTGAAGCTAAAACTGCGGAATTTCTTAAAAAAGTCGTTTTGATAGGGATGTTATTACGGATTCTGACAGCTCTTTTTATTTACGCATTTGAACTCGAAACTGCCTTTGGACCCGATGCTCTAACATTTGATCTTGCCGGACGAAGAATTGTCGATTATTATGCGGGGGCTTTGGACATTTCCGCGTGGGGAGTTGAAAAAGCCCTCAGTTTTACCGATACCGGTTGGGGAATGAACTACTTTGTAGCAGGTTTTTATTATATGTCAGGAGCAAACCGTTTGGCAATACAATTTATCAGTTGTGTTTTCGGAACGGCAACGATTCCCGCTGTTTATTTTTGTGCCAATAAAATCTTCAATAATATTCGAGTAGCTAAGTATTCCGCATTAGCATTAGCATTATTTCCGGCAATGATTCTCTGGTCATCTCAAATGCTCAAAGATGGATTTATTCTCTTCTTTATAGTCTTGAGTATGGCGTGCATTATTCAGCTATACCAAAAATTTAATATACTGCCAGTTTTCCTTTTGTTGGTTTCTCTTTTTGCTTTGTATGCTTTGAGGTCTTATATCTTTTATATGGTAGCTGCCTCTATTGTCGGAAGTTTTATAGTCGGAGCGGGGAGAACATCGGCAGCAGTCGGAAAAAGAATGGCTGTTCTTTTAGTGCTTGTAACAGCAGTAGGTTATTTCGGTTTCGGCAGTTCCGGCGTGGAAACCGAAGGTTATAGTTTGGCTCGACTTCAGGAATACAGATACTATCAAGCTGAAGGAGGAGCTATAACTTTCGGAGAAGATTATGATATTTCGACGGTAGAAGGAACGGCTACATTGCTGCCGATCGGAATTGTCAATATATTATTTGCTCCTTTTCCATGGCAGATGGGAAATATCCGGCAGGCGATTATTGCTCCTGAGATGCTGGTGTGGTGGATATGTATCCCGTTTTTAATAAGTGGGATACGGTATACTCTGAAACACCGGCTCAGAGAAGCGATTCCTATTCTGACATTTAGTGGTATGCTGACCGTTGCTTACGCACTTTTTCAGAGTAATATCGGAGCGGCTTATCGTCAGCGGACTCAGATTCAGGTTTTCCTGTTTATCTTTGTTGCCGTCGGGTGGACAATGTATAAAGAGAATAAGGAAAACAAGGATTTTACATATCAAACTAAACGGAAAAAAATTGTAACCGGCTTTTAATTTCGTAATTTTTAACGGTCTAAGTTTCATAATTAATCAATAATAAAATGTGTGGAATAGTCGGTTTTGTAAATGCCGGAACAAAAGATGTAAGCCGTGAGATCGTGGAAAGGATGAATAATTGCATTGTTCATCGCGGTCCTGATGAAGACGGTTTTTATGTCAAGGATAATGTCGCTCTGGCGATGCGTCGGCTTTCGATCATTGACTTGGCGGAAGGACAACAGCCGATCTTTAATGAAGATAAAACGAAATTGATAGTTTTTAACGGTGAGATATATAATTTTCAGGAACTCAGGAAAAATTTACAAGACAGCGGTCATAAATTCAAAACACATTCGGATACAGAAGTTATCATCCATCTTTACGATGAATACGGCGTGGACTGTGTTCAGCATCTACGCGGAATGTTTGCTTTTGCGATTTGGGACAAAACCGAGAAAATCCTATTTATCGCCCGCGACAGAGTCGGCAAAAAACCTCTGCTCTATTCGCATCAGACAAATGGAGATTTGATTTTCGGTTCGGAATTTCAAGCCCTGCTCGCTCATCCCGACATCAGCCGTGAAGTGGATTTTGAAGCGATAGACAGTTATTTAAGTTTCCTGTGCGTTCCCGCCCCGCAAACCGCTTTTAAGCAGATACGCAAACTCGAACCCGGTCATTGGCTTCGCTGGAAGGACGGAAAAATCGAAACAAACCGATATTGGCTGCCCGATTTTTCAAAAAAGATAAAAATCTCGGAAGAAGAAGCGATTGAGGAAACAACACGGATTTTGCGTGAATCGGTCAAACTCCGTATGATCTCCGAAGTTCCGCTCGGAGCGTTTTTGTCCGGCGGAGTTGATTCTTCGGTGGTTGTCGCTTTAATGGCACAGGAAAGCAGCAAGCCCGTTAAAACATTTTCCATCGGCTTTGAAGAACAGGATTTCAGCGAACTGAAATACGCCAAAATAGTTGCGGAACACGTCGGGGCGGAATATAATGAATTTATAGTCAAACCCGATGCTCTGGAAGTTCTGCCGACATTGGTCGAACACTACGGCGAACCTTATGCGGATTCTTCGGCGATTCCGACCTATTACGTTTCAAAGGAAACGAGAAAATATGTAACCGTTGCATTAAACGGCGACGGGGGCGACGAATCTTTTGCGGGTTATGAACGCTATGCGGCGATGCAGATCGCTCAACTTTATCACCGTTTCCCAAAATTTTTGCGGAATAATTTTGTTGAAAAACCAATTAATTTAATTCCCACTTCGGAACTGAAAAAATCGAGATTCCGCGACGCAAAAAGATTTCTTCAAGCGGCATCTCTGGAAAAAACGGAGAGATATTTTCATTGGACGACGGTTTTTCGTGAGAAGGCAAAAGAAGAATTATATACAAAAGAGTTTATCCAAACGGTTGCGAAAAATGATGCCTCGGATGTTTTGAATCAATGGTTTAAAAAAGCTAATGGTTCAGGCATTTTAGATACGACGCTTTTGACCGATCAAATGACCTATCTGCCGAATGATCTGCTCGTTAAAGTTGATATTGCTTCGATGGCAAATTCTTTGGAAGCACGCTCGCCGTTTTTAGACCATAATGTAATAGAATTTGCCGCAAGTCTGCCGGAAAACTTAAAAATGCAGAGATTTCAAACAAAATCCCTGCTCAAAAAAGTCGCCGCAAGATTAGTTCCGAGTGAAGTTATTTACCGTAGAAAAATGGGTTTCGGTGTTCCGATCGGAAATTGGTTTCGGGGCGAAATGAAAGATTTTGTCAAAGATGTTTTGCTTTCCGAAAAGTCTTTGAATAGGGGAATCGTAAAAAAAGAAATTTTAAAAAACTACGTTGAAGAACACATCAATGCCGAACGCGACCACACATTTCAGATTTGGACATTATTGATGTTAGAATTGTGGTTTCAAAGATTTATTGATTAGGAGGGAGAGAGTAATTGGTAATAAGTAATTAGTGATTAGTTTGGGGAGAAAAATAAAGACGAATAATATTTCCAAGTCTATTTACCAATTACCAATTACCAATTACCAATTACCACAAAAAATTATGAAAGGTGTAGTATTAGCAGGCGGTTTAGGCTCGCGTCTGAAACCGCTGACGAAAGTTACGAACAAACATTTGCTTCCCGTGCATAATCAGCCGATGATCTATTATCCGATTCAGACGCTGATAAATGCGGGGATTGACGACATAATGATCGTTACGGGCGGAAACTCCGCCGGAGATTTTCTCAAACTTTTGGGAAACGGCAAGGATTTCGGCTTAAAGCACGTAAATTATACATATCAGGAAGGCGAAGGCGGAATTGCCGATGCACTTTCATTGGTCGAGCATTTTGCCGACGATGAACCGATCTGCGTTGTGCTTGGCGATAATATTATTGAGAATAATATTCAAAAAGCGGCGGATGATTATCGCAAACAGGGCAAGGGTGCAAAAATTCTCCTTAAAGAAGTTGAAGACCCTGAGCGTTTCGGCGTTCCCGAACTTGACGGCGATAAGGTTTTGCAGATCGAAGAAAAGCCGAGTGATCCGAAATCGAATTATGCGGTTATCGGTGTTTATTTTTATGATGCAGCGGTTTTTGAAGTGATTCGCGGTTTAGAGCCTTCGGGACGCGGCGAACTGGAAATTACCGATGTCAATAATCATTATATCAATCGCGGTGAGATGACTTGGGGAAAACTCGACGGCTGGTGGACGGATGCCGGAACATTTGAAAGTTTACTGCGGGCGACGAATTTGGTTGCCGAAACCGGAGCGAACAAGTTGGAGGAAAAAAGTGCAAACTCAAATGACTGAAGAAGAGAATTTCACGAAGGGCAAGATTCGGGATGTCGTAGTTTATCCGATCAAAAAGTTTGTTGACGAAAGAGGCTGGCTGGCGGAACTTTTTCGGCACGACGAATTATCGGAAGAATTTTATCCCGTAATGTCCTACATTTCCGTTACCGAACCGCTTGTCCAACGCGGTCCGCACGAACACGTTGACCAAGCCGATCTCTTTTGTTTTATCGGGACGGGAAATTTCAAAATTCGGATGTGGGATAATCGGGAAGATTCGGAAACCTTTAGAAATGTGATGACCTTATTTGTCGGTGCGGATAATCCGACGGCGGTTGTCGTGCCGAAAGGTGTTGTTCACGCCTATAAAAATATCAGCACGATCGAAAAGGGAATCGTCATAAATTGTCCTAACCAATTATTTATGGGGCGGAACAAAAAAGAAGAGATTGACGAAATCCGCCACGAAGACGATCCCGATACGATCTTTCGGATGGATTAGTTTCATTAATGGAAAATGGATAACGGATAATGGATAATTATTTCTCTTTTCTAAATTATCCATTATCCGTTATCCGTTTTCAACTATTATGAAAGTTGTTCGTATCATTGCAAGGTTGAATGTCGGCGGTCCGGCACGGCACGTTGTTTGGCTCAATGAAGCCTTGCAGAATAATGAATTTCAATCGGTTCTGCTGACGGGGCAAGTTCCAGACGGCGAGGAAGATATGAGTTATTTTGCCGAACAGCATAAGGTTGAACCGATTTTTATCGAAGAAATGAGCCGCGAGCTTTCGCCTCAGGATATTATTTCACTCTGGAAGGTTTACCGGCATATTTCGCGTGAAAAACCCGATATTATTCATACGCACACGGCAAAAGCGGGAACTGTCGGAAGAACCGCCGGATTTCTTTACCGCTGGCTGACCCCTAAAGCTCTGATCGGGAAGCCCCGCAAAGTTAAAATTATACACACTTTTCACGGACATATTTTTCACGGATATTACGGCGATTTGAAAACGAAAGGTTTCCTTTTTATCGAAAAAGCTCTGGCAAAACTTGCCGCCGATAAAATAATCGTCATCAGCGATCAGCAGAAAAGAGAGATCAATGATGATTTTAACGTCGGCAAAAGCGGACAGTTTGAAGTAATTCCGCTTGGGATTGATTTGCAGGCATTTGAAAATTGGCGGGAAAAACGGCATATTTTGCGGCAGGAGATCGGGGCGGAAAATGATGAATTATTGATCGGTCTGGTCGGGCGTTTGACCGAAGTGAAAAATCACGGGATGTTTTTGCGGGTTGTCAGTTTATTTAATGAAACCGAAAAAGCCGATTTGCCGAATATAAAATTTGTTGTAATCGGCGACGGGAATTTACGAGATGAATTGGAAAATTTTACAAAAGAATTGAGAATTTCCGATTCGGTCGTGTTTTTGGGAAACCGAAATGATGCCGATGTTTTTTATGCGGGACTTGACATTATTGCTCTAACCTCTGTAAATGAAGGGACTCCGCTTTCCCTTATCGAAGCAATGGCGAATGAAAAACCCGTGATCTCTACTCTGGTCGGCGGAGTTGTAGATTTGCTTGGGGAAGTTGAATCGGAAAAAGAAGGATTTGTGATCTGCAAAAGAGGGATCGGTGTCGCGTCAAATGATTCGGAAGGCTTCTGCAAAGGGTTGCGTTATCTTATAAAAAATGAAAAACTGCGTTTTGAATTACAGGAAAACGGAAAAAACTTTGTATTGGAAAGATACGACAAAAAACGCTTGATAAGTGATATAAAAAATCTATATAAAAATTTACTAAAGAGTTAAATTATTGCGAACCTCTTGATTTTATATTTAAAATATTTTGTAATAACTTCATAGATACATTTTCTGTAATTCCGAAAAATAAATTTTAGGTCAAAACACGGATAAAATAAGCCGACCTAAGTATTTAAATTCAAGATTGAATTAGTATTTGTATGTTTAAAACTTTTTCAAACCCCCTGCTGATTGCTGCAATCGGTTTTATTATCTCACTGATTTTGACGTTCTTTGTGCGTAAATATTCCCGTACTTACGGGTTTGTTGCCGCACCGAAAGCCGACCGCTGGCATAAAAAACCGACGGCTCTGATGGGCGGCGTTTCGATATATCTGACAACAGTTTTGGTTTTTCTTGTTTTTGTTCCGAAAACTCCGCAGGCGTGGGTTGTTCTGGCGGGAAGTTCCGTGCTTTTTGCCATCGGTTTGGTTGATGATCTTTTAAATATCAAGCCGTATCAAAAACTCATCGGACAGTTTATCGGGGCGGCAATCGTCATCGTTTACGGTTTGGTTCTGCCTTGGACGGCTTTTCCGGTGGTAAATATCGGATTGACGCTGTTTTGGATAATCGGAATTACCAACGCGATAAATCTGCTGGACAATATGGACGGACTTGCCGCCGGCATTTCAGCGATTGCCGCTTTTACTTTGGCGATCGTTCTCGGTGCAAACGGGCAGTCGGTCGAATTGTCCTTAATTTGCGGTTTTATCGGGGCATTGATCGGGTTTTTGATTTATAATTTCAATCCCGCCTCGATTTTTATGGGTGATGCGGGTTCGATGTTCGTTGGGTATTTTCTCGCAAGTTCGGTTTTGCTGAACGAGGTCGGCGGACGTTCGAGAAGTATTTTAACGGTTCTGGCTGTTCCCGCTTTGATCTTGTTCGTGCCTATTTTCGACACGACATTTGTTACGATTTTAAGAAAAATCTCGGGACGCAAAGCATCACAGGGCGGACGCGATCACACATCGCACAGGCTCGTCGCTCTCGGACTTTCGGAACGCAAAGCCGTTCTGATGCTCTATGCCTTTGCAATGTTAGCCGGAGCGGTTTCTTTAGCAATGCGTGAACTTAGTGGAACGCAGAGTCTGGCTGTTTTGGGTTTATTTACATTAGTATTGGCGATAATCGGAGTTTATCTGGCAAAGGTCAAAGTTTATGAAGAAACCGATGAAGAACTTGCTCTAAGAGATAAGGCGGCTTTCGGGTTTTTGATAAATATTTCTCACAAACGTAGGGTTTTCGAGGTGGTTTTGGATGCCGCGTTGATTACTCTTTCTTATTATGCGGCTTATGCTTTGGTTTTCGGAAACTTTGAAAAAACTCCCGATTGGAAGGTTTTTATCGAATCTTTACCGATCTTAATTGTTATAAAACTCGGAGCATTTCTGGTTGTCGGCGTTTATCGCGGAATCTGGCGATATACGAGTGTGCGGGATTTTTTAACTTTTGCCAAAGGCGGAATTTTGGGTTCTGCTTTGAGCGTTCTGGCAATTTTGCTCGCGTATCGTTTTCAGGGATATTCAAGAGCCGTTTTTGTGGTTGACGGATTAATTTTATTGTTGGCGATGGCGGGAAGCCGTATGGCGTTTCGTTTGTTTCGTCAAATGTTACCGACTCCGATGTCCAGTAAAGGGCGTAAGGTTTTGATCTACGGTGCGGGGGACGGCGGCGAATTGGTTTTGCGTGAACTGAGAAATAACCCCGACTGGATGTATAAGCCGGTGGGTTTTGTAGATGATGATCCGTTGAAAAAAGATAAGGTTATTCACGGATTAAAGGTTTACGGCGGAAACGGTCAGCTCCCCGGAATTTGCAGGGACAATAATGTGCAGGAAATTTTACTTTCTTTTCGGGATATTTCACCCGAAAGATTAAAAGAGGTAAAAGGAGTTTGTGAGGAAATGGAGGTTTCCCTGAAAAGAGCCTGGATCAAGATCGAACCGATTGATTATAAAGACATTTTGTAATTTTCGTAAATTCAAATAGAATATGCAGAAAGTAAAAAGTAAAAAGTAAAAAGGTAAAAGTAAAAACAGGGAAACATTACTAATTTTGGAAAATTTGTTGTCTTAAAAGAATTTCATATTTATATTTTAACTTTTTTTAAACCTTAAATTAAATTTTATGCCGAATAGATCAATTGAAATCGAATCGCCGATCAGCCGCATACTTTTGGGAGCGGCGGGTTTGATTGTTATTGCGGCGGTTGTTTATATTTTTAGCTGGCTGTTTGCGGATTCTATTTCAAAAAATGCACAGGATAAAGAGGTCGCGGAATTTGCCGTCGGGTTAGCTCCGCACAATCCGCAGGCACATTATGCCGTCGCCGTTTTGCGGGAAGCATCCTTTGTTCCCGAAGATTTACCTAAATCTTTAGCCGAGTTTGAAAAAGCAGCTTCCCTGTCGCCGAATGATTTTCGTCTATGGCTCGCTTTGGGAAAAGCACGCGAACGCAGCGGTAATGTAAAAGGGGCGGAACTGGCTTTGCAGAGAGCTTTGGAACTTGCTCCGAATTATGCCGAAGTTCAATGGACTTACGGTAATATTCTTTTGCGTCAGGGAAAAACCAAAGAGGCTTTTGTATTGATAGGCAAAGCGGTCGAGGGAAACCCGGAATTTGCAAATTCTGCCGTCAATACGGCGTGGCTGGTTTTTAACGGTGATTTGGAAAGAATAAAAGAGGTCGTCGGAGATTCAAATTACACACGGGCGGCTCTGGCTTCATTTTTTGTGAGACAAAAAAAATTCGATGAAGCGATGAACATCTGGAACAGCATTCCTTTAAAACAGAGAAAAGAAAATTTCAAAACCGAAGGAGAAGTTTTATTCAACAGTTTGATCGCTGAACAAAAATACCGCTCGGCATTGCAGGTTAAAAATCAATTGCCGGGTAATTCGATAAAACCAGCGGTCGGGAAAATAACCAACGAGAGTTTTGAACAAAATATAAAAGAAGATCAGGCGGAAAAGTTCGATTGGGAATTAGGAACGGGAAATCAGCCGCAGATCGGAGTTGATAACGAACAAAATCATAGCGGAAACAGAAGTCTGGTGCTTGCCTTCGGAGGTTTGAACAATAAAGAATTCAGAGGTATTTCACAACTTGTCGCCGTCGAAAGCAGCAAACAATACACGCTTAAATTATTCTATAAATCCGGTCTGGAAACCACGGCGAAATTTGTTTGGGAAGTTGTAGATATTAAGGATAACAAGGTTATCGGCTCAACCGATACTTTTGGCGAAAAGACGGATTGGACATCTTTAAACGCGGATTTTACGACATCGGAAAATACCGAAGCCGTTATAATCAGACTCGTTCGTTCCGATTGCAGTTCGACATTATGCCCGACATCCGGCAGGTTGTGGTTTGATGAATTTTCATTAAATTAAAAGCAAATAAAAAAGTGGAAAAAAATACAGAGCAAAAACGGCAGCAGAGAGAAATTGCGAATCCGTTAAAATTAAGTAAGCGGATCGAAAGCAGAGATTCTACCCGCTGGAATAGTGCAGCCTTTTTTATGGTCTGTTTGATGCTGATCTTTTCAAGCGTGGCATACGGGGCGGTTGATACTTGGGCGTTAGGATTTCTTTCGATATTTGCCGGTTTGCTCCTGATCTTTTGGATCATTGACGGTTGGAAAAATAGAGATTTACTCATCAACACGAATATTATTTTAATTCCGCTGGTCGCAATGATTTTAGTCGGATTTATTCAGCTTTTGCCGCTTAGAAATCTTAATATTGCCAATGAATTGTTATCAATTCCCGCCAGCAACACGCTTTCTCTCGATCCCTATTCAACCAAGATCGCCATCGTCAAATATCTTATTTTCCTGATATTTTTCTGGGCATCGCTGACCTTTATAAATAGTCAGAAAAGATTGACCAAAGTTGTATTTACCATAATTATTTTCGCCGGATTGATGGCTTTTTACGGGATTTTGCAGAATCTGACCGGAACGGATACGATCTACGGATTGCGTCCGGCGGTTCACGCCAGTCCGTTCGCAGCTTATGTGAACAAACATCATTTCGCGGCGTTTATGGAAATGACGATCGGCTTGACGCTCGGAATTTTGTTTGTTCAGGGAATTAAAAAAGACAAATTTCTGCTGCTGATAATCGCCGTCGTATTAATGGGCATCGCAATCGTTATGACGGGTTCACGCGGCGGATTTATAAGTCTTGTCGGTGTTCTCGGATTTCTGGTTTTAATGACGGTCATATATGGCGATAAAAAACATCCGAAGGAAAAAATAAGTTTTTTCAATAAGAAAAATCTTGCGGTAATCGGCGGTAGTATTCTGCTGATTCTGGTTCTGTTCAGCATAACTATCTGGCTGGGGGCGGGCGATTCTTTGGAACGCGGTGTCGGGCTGCAGGTCAATGATACGGATTTTTCTACCGGCAGAATTCACTTCTGGTCAACTACCTTGCAGATCATTCAAAATAATCCGATCTTAGGCACGGGACTGGACGCTTATGGAGTCAGCTTTCCAAAATATGATACCTGGAACGGACTGTTTCGTTTGGAATATGCTCACAATGATTATTTGCAGGTACTGTCCGATTCGGGAATTGTCGGATTTGCATTGTTGATCTTGTTTATATTTCTGCTTTTTAAGCAGTCTTTGAATGTTATACGCACGTCAAACGACAGGTTTCGCCGGGGAACTGCACTCGGTGCTTTAGCCGGATGTTTCGGGATTTTGATTCACAGCCTCTTTGATTTTCCGCTTCGCACCAACGCAAATTCCTTCTTCTTTCTGGTCTTAGCCGCCATCGCCGTAGTTTCCGTAGATTATCCGAAACTTTACAGAAGAAAAGTGAAAATAAAGAAAACGCGGCGTAAGGAAGTCGCTGAGATACCGGAAGATGGATTATAATACGTAGTAGCAGTAGGCAGGTGCAGTAAGCAGTAAAGAAAAGTCTGTATTATCAGCAGTTTAGTTATTTATTAACACACCTATTTACCGAAAATTGATATAAGAACCATCTTTTTCAATTATCCGTTTTCCATACCTGCTCTTTTAATTTTGAATTGTTTTTTCCAGTCTTTCCTTTGCTTCCTTTGATTTTGAGAACGCTCCGCCTTCGACATTGCCGACTTTGATGGCGGCATTATAAATGTTTACAGCATCTTCGTTTCGCCCGTAGTATTCATTGATTCTGCCGAGAGCAAAGTAAGAAAGTGAAACCCACATTTTATCTTTATCGGAAGTTTTTTCAGTGATCGGAATCGCTGCACGAAGCACATTCGTATAATGAAAAACTGCCAGTTCCAGACGTTCCTTGATCTCTTGATAATCCTTTAATTCGGCGGCGGAAAGACTCGCTACCTGACCGAGGGCATAATGGATTCTGATCTCCGTGGGATTTTCATTGAGCAGTTGTTTTAATTGTGTTTCGGCTGCTGCGTATTGTTTTCCTTCAACTAATTTGTCAATTTCAAAAAGTTTGGTGGTTAAGGGATTTCCCGTCGAAATAGTTTCTGCGACGGCAGTTTTTCGGTCAATAGCACGCTTTCTCGCGTCGGCATACTGCTCAAGTCTTTTATTTTCTTCCGCCGGAACAAGCGAAACGATCCAGTCTTTTAGCGAACTTGAAATGTCGAAACCGGAATTTTCCGTGCCTCTTAATTTCTCGGCAAAGTAAAATGCCAGCACCGCACCTTTTTCATAACTTTCCGAAAGCCGCAAAGCGGATTCATCCGCCAGAGTTTCCTTGAATTTATTGAGTTCGGCGACAACGGCTCGTTTTTCTTCGTCGGTTTTCAAGGAGTCAATTTTTTGACGGGCTTGCTGTGTCGCAATTCGTGTTTTTCGATACTCTTCCTCCCGAATATCAACGGCGGCAACCAATGAACGGGAAACTGCCAGAAACGGATCGGGCGAAATTTCCGCCCCGTCTTTGCGTCTTTCTGCAAGCAATTTTTTATTCCTTCGCTTTGCAGCAGAGTTTCCTTTGCATAGTCTAAAACAAGCGGGTCTATGACAAATTGCAGATAGCCGCGTCGGACATCCGAAGAACTCAGATCAATTTCGGGCGGAACGACGGCAAAATAATCATCCCCGACATTCAGAAAATTTATCGTTCCTCTTGAAGCAAGCATTTCGGGAACTATCTTGAAGGTTCTCTGTCGCTCACGCAGTTGGATATTCTTTTTATTTTTATCTTTTTTATCTTCCGATTTTTCGACGGCAATTCTTTCGATATACAAAAGCTGCGGGCGTGTTTTCAGATAATCGGTCAACTGACGCACCATTTTTCCGGCGGAAGGACGAAGTTTATCGCCCTCTTCCTGATATTTTTTATAATATCCGGCGATCTTATCGGAAATACCCGGACTCCGGTAAAATTCCCTTACCAAAACCGAATAATCAAGCACTTCCAGTAAATTATCGGGCAAGTCCAAAGACCTGTCGGGTTCTTTTAACTCGGGAACGTCCGATAAACTGTAAGCCATCGAGATAAATGGAGCAATTAATTCTTGGTTTGAAGCATTGGGATGTCTTTTTTTGTATTGGTCAACGAAAATTTCTATTTTTCGGCGAAGTTCGGGATTGACTTTTTGCAGGTCGGCTTGCAATTCCTGTCGAAATTTTTTGCCTTCTTCGCTTAAAGGCGTGTTCAGATCGGCTATTTCAAGCGATGCCAAAACCAGCATCAGACGCTTGTCGGGTTCGATCTTTACGCCGTAATCCGACAGATCGAGATTCGTTGAAGATGTTTGAGCAAAAGCATTAATGGAAAAAACTGCGGTAATTATAAAGAATAAAACTTTTTTCATCTTATTTATGTTGGAAGACTAGAAAATTGTAACAGCAAAGCTCACAAGACAAATAACAGAAAAAAAGGGGGTTATAAAAGTTCTACTATTTATCTTATGGCTTTGCTTAAAATCTTCGATGTTTGATAAACCGAGATAGATGCTTGAGATTTAAAAAGGTAAAAAGTAAAAAGGTAAAAGTAAAAACAAGAAAACAGCATAGCTTTTCCAGAGTTTTTTTTGCCTTTTTACTTTCTACTTTCTACTTTTTATCCTATTCAAAACTTGCCAATGCTTCGCCTTCATCATCGAATGTATCAAACACGGTAAGAAGTTTGGTGATCGCCAAAAGGTCTTGAATTTTTTGTGTCAGATTAAGAAGTTTGAGTTTTCCGCCTTCTTTATTGACCGCCGTATAGCTCGAAACAAGTTCGCCGATTCCACTCGAATCAACATATCCGACATTGCCGAGATTTAAGAGAATGCTTTTTTTACCTTCGCCTAAAAGACGACGAATCGTATTGCGTAATGCGACGCTTCCCTCACCGATCGTTACCTTGCCGCTCATATCGAGAATTGTTACATCGCCTGCCTGCCGTTCTGAAATATTAAGATCTGCCATTTTTTTCTCCTGTTTTCTAAATTAAATTATTCCGTAAAATTAATAGACGAAATTTACCAAAAAAACACAAATAAAACAAAGGTAATTAATGATTTTTTACCATTTTTACAAGCATTCCGCCTTCCGGGTGGTTGTGCCATTCAACCGTATCAATAAAATTCTGCATAAATAAAATTCCGCGTCCGTCCTCTTTCATCAAGTTTTCGGGATTCGTCGGGTCGGGAACATCTTCGACCAAGAAGCCTTCGCCGTAATCGCGGACATTGATTTCAAAAGCCTCGGCGGAATTTCTCACGGCAATATCAACCTTTTTTGATTCATCGAGTTTATTGCCGTGTTTAACGGCGTTGGCGACGGCTTCGCGGACAGCCATATCTATACCGAAAATCGCATCTTCACCAAATCCGGCATTTTGGGCGAACTCCACCGTTTTTACAACCGCCTCGTCAATGGATTCTATTTTACTCGGAATAGAGATTTTTATTTGTTTTTCTTCCACACTTGTTTTTAAGTAAAGTAAAATACACTTTTTATTAATTTTATTTCCTCTAAGTTTGCTTTTTATTTGGGTTTATGTCAAGAACATATTTTAGAGGTATTATAAAACAATACTTCGGACAGTTTTTAGATTTTCGATGTTTATAAAATGTTAAGCTCTTTAGAATCAACAACTTAGTGTTTTCAAGGACGTTTTTATAAGTTCAATGTTTTCAACAACTTAGAAAAACTGTCCGAAGTATTGATAAAAGTATATGAAAATTAAATCTGCAAATTTTATAAAAGGCAAAATAAATCTGCCCGGTGATAAATCAATTTCCCATCGTGCCGCGATGCTTCTGGCAATGTCGGAAGGCGGGGCGAAGATCGAAAATTTTGCGACCAGCGAAGACTGCACTTCGACGCTGAATTGTCTGCAGGATTTAGGTGTTGAAATCAAGCGAGAGGGAACGGATGTTTTTATCAAGGGTGTCGGAAAAAAAGGATTTACAAAACCCGAAAAAGAACTCGATTGCGGCAACAGCGGAACGACGATGCGGCTTATTGCAGGAATTTTAGCCGGACAGAATTTTGAAACGGTTTTGACGGGCGACGAATCTTTGCAAAAGCGTCCGATGAAAAGAATCATTCAGCCGCTGGAACAAATGGGAGCGAAGATCGAATCCGACGACGGAACTGCACCGCTCAAAATTCACGGTAAAAATCCGCTTGAAGCAATCGAATATGTTTTGCCGATTGCTTCGGCTCAGGTTAAATCCTGTGTTTTGCTCGCCGGATTGAATGCGGACGGAGAAACGAAGGTTTTAAATCCCGAATCCAAAAAACGCATCTCGCCTTCGAGAAATCATACGGAATTAATGTTCGAATATCTCGGAGCAAAAATTACGGAAGATTTCGGCGAAACGAATAAATTTTTTATCCACGAAGCGGCAGTCAAAGGAAGTTCAAAATTAAAGGCAAAAGACATAAAAGTTCCCGCGGATATTTCTTCCGCGGCGTTTTTTCTGGTTGCGGCGGCGTGTCTGGAAGGTTCGGAAGTTATTATAAAAGATGTCGGTTTGAACATCACACGCTCGGCGATAATCGAGGTCTTGCAGGGATTCGGCGTGCAGATCGGGATTTTTAACAAACGCGAGATCAGCAATGAAATTATCGGAGATTTAAGGGTTACCGGAAAAAATAAATCCGAAAACAAGGTTTTGTCGAACAAAATAGATGGGGATATAATCGCAAATCTGATTGATGAAATACCGATTCTGGCTGTTTTCGGCACACAGATCGAGAGCGGTTTGGAGATCAGGGATGCGTCGGAACTGCGTGCGAAGGAATCGGACAGAATTTCTGCGATGGTTGAAAATCTGCGGAAAATGAACGCTGACATTCAGGAATTTCCCGATGGGTTTCGGGTTAAAAAGTCGGCTCTTAAAGGAGCAAAAGTTGATTCCTTCGGCGACCATCGCATCGCAATGGCTTCTGCCGTCGCCGGACTTTTTGCGACGGGAGAAACGGAAATCGTTGATGCCGATTGTGCAAAAATTTCTTTTCCCGAATTTTTTCAAGTCCTGCAAGATGCTGCAAAATGAATAATTTAACCGGACAATGTAATAAAAGAATCGTTCTCACGGGATTTATGGGGGTCGGTAAATCTACGGTCGCATACCATCTCTCCAACATCACCAAAAATGAAAAAATTGACCTCGATGATTTTATCGAACAAAAGGAAAAACGCCGGATTCCCGAAATCATAGAACTCGACGGTCTGGACATTTTTCGGCAGATTGAAACGAAAAGA
Organism: Pyrinomonadaceae bacterium; assembly: GCA_041744535.1. Lineage (GTDB taxonomy): Bacteria > Acidobacteriota > Blastocatellia > Pyrinomonadales > Pyrinomonadaceae > Aridibacter. The sequence goes on along the minus strand of JBGTKR010000192.1, from coordinate 6,642 downwards.
TTAAAACAGATATTAGCGGAAACGGACGCAGCCGTGATCTCGCTCGGCGGCGGAGCGTGGACGACGCAGGAAAACCGCGAAATCATAAAAAGCTGCAAATGCACCAGCGTCTGGCTCGAATCCACCTTTGAACACTGCTGGCGAAATATCAGATTCTCAAAACGAAACCGTCCGCTCGTAAAAAACAAAAAATCTGCGAAAAAATTGTTTGAAGAGCGAAAAAATCACTATTGTCTGGCGGATTGGCATTTTGTCATCAATCCCGGACACAATTCATTTGAAGTCGCAAAACAAATAGCTCAAGAGATATTTCTCTTTGAAATCAACTGAAAATTTACAAAAACTCCGTTAGAATTATTTGACAAACGGTAAATATCAAAGTAAGTTCAAAAAACTATTAAAAAGAAAGCAAAGCCTTTCAGGTTTTCTGAATTTATAGAAGTTTTTGTGCTTTCAGTTTGATAAAAGAAAATTAAGGAAACAATTATTATTTATTCATTTTCAGGAGGAAATATGAAAATCAAATTTTTAACAGCATTAAGTTTAGCTGTTGTGCTACTTTTAGGAGCTTGCGGTGGTAAAAGCGACGCTGAATTGCAAACCGACGTTACCAACGCATTAAACGGCGATACCGCCACTTCCGGCGTAACTGCTACGGTAAATGAAGGGGTTGCTACACTTACAGGTGAAGTTGAAACCGAAGAAGCTAAAGCCAAAGCTGAAACATTAGCTAAAGTCGAAGGCATCAAATCCGTAGCAAACAACGTAACCGTTAAAGCACCTGCACCGCCGCCGATGGCTGAAGGAACTGATGAAATGGTTCAAGAAAAAATGGAAACTGCCTTAAAAGCAAAAGGCTGCGATGGAGCGACGGTTGAAGTTAAAGACGGCGTTGCGACATTACGCGGAACGGTTGCTACTGCAAAATATGAAGAATGTTTTATGGCAGCCAGTGAAGCCGGAGCCAAAAAGGTTGAAAATCAACTGGGTAAAAAGTAAAAAGGGAGGACGAATTAAATGTTAAAAGATAAATATCAACCAATTATTGATTTGGCTCAAACGCTCGGTATTTCCGGTTTGAACGTCAACGAAGGCGACGATGTTCTGCATATCGAAGGAACAGCACCGAATGCCGATGTCAAACAAAGACTCTGGGACGAATATGCTCAAATTGACCCCGATTACCGTTCGGGCGATCTGGTTTTGAATATAGACAATGCTCAAGGCGACGATGCTTCGACAACCTACACGGTTCAATCGGGCGACACTTTAAGTAAGATCGGTTCAAATTACGGCGTAAGCTGGCAGGATATATACGAAGCCAACCGAGACAAAATTGACGATCCCGACAAAATCTTTCCGGGACAAGAACTCAATATTCCATCAGGCGAATAAAAGGTTTTTGTAACGCTAATAAAAATTAGCACTTTGGCTTGTTCGTAGTTTATACTTACCAGCCAAAGTGCTTTTTTATTTTTGGAGGTTAAACAATGCGTTATCTGTTAATCGTATTTCTTGTTTTGATAGTTTCCATACCCGCATCTTTTGCTCAAACCCGTCAGAATGCAATTGATGAATTTAATGCTCTCAAAGAAAGAGGAGAAACTTTAGAAAAGGCAATTTTGTCTTTGACTAACGAAGATATAAATATTGCTTCAACTCAAGAATTGAAAATTTTCAGACTTCTGCCGCGTGAAAAATACGATACGAATATCTTCAAAGTTCGCGGTGGGGGTTCATATTATTCTTTTACAAAACAATCACACAGTTACAATGACACACCGCAGATTAGTTTGGAACAAAATTACTTAGGGGTAGGTTTTGCGGGTGCAGATTATGGATTTATTGCCGATTTGGGAAAACTTTCATTAGATTCTGTAGAGCAAACCGCAGAAGCTAAATTTTTATTCGATTATACACCGCCGAAATTTGAACCCGAAATTCGTGTAGAGGAGCGAAGATCACGGGATTATACGGAAAACGAAATAAACTTTAAAAATAGAGTTCCCGTAACCGTCGGAAACATATATCTTCTGCGGGCAATCAGTTTCAGGGAAGCAGATACAATGGTTGCGTTCAAAATCCATCGGCAGGATGCAGACGGCAGTTTGATAATTTTTTGGAAGTTATTAAGAAATTTTGAAAGACCTCATATTTTGCAATAGACCGACGAAGAACTAAAAAACAAAATTCAAAATGCTTTGTTATAAAAGGGATTTACCGGAATTACCATCAAGATTAAAGAAAATGTAGTTATTATCAGCGGAACTGTGCGGGAAGATAAGTTAGCCGAAGCAGTTATGTTGGTTAATGAGCAGGGATCTGGAAAGGTAGAAAATCAACTAACTATACAAAAATAAAGAAAGTATTTTTTTTGTAGAGAATAAATTCAAAAATAAAAAGGTCTGTCCAATTTGTTTGGACAGACCTTTTTATTTTCTCGACAACCAAATTCACTTATGATTTTGGCGGATCGGGCGGCTTTGGCGGCTTCGGTGGTGTTGGCGGAGCATCCGCAGGTGGTTTCGGCGGTTTCGGCGGTCTTGGCGGTTTTGGTGGAGCTGGCGGCGGCGGCGGCGGCGGCGGCGGCGTTGGTGCGGTAGATGGTCTTTGAGGAGAATTTTGATTTGCTTTCTTAAATTCTTCTAACTTTTTGGCTAATGTTTCTTTTATGCTTTTTGTAAAACTAGAATAACTGAGTCTTGGATATGAGCGAATCTCTTTTCCCTGTGCTATCGCACGTTTTTCAAACCACGATCTTCCTTCATAATTTACATAAGTTTCCGGTTGATTAAATACTTCGTCGTTCAAAGCCTCTTTAATCGAAATAAACTCATAACCGTGTTTTCTAAATACTGCAAACAGTTCATCCGCCGCATCAATTGTTAAAGCACTCGAATTTAAAATAAGCGTCTGCGGAATTTCGCGTCCGAAAATGTCTTTGGAATAATCTTCGTAATGGACGATCATATTTTCTATCTGTTTAAGAAATCCCTGCTTTATTTCACTTTTTGCCTTGGGATTTTCAAGACTTATTGCTAAATCATAAACATTTGAAAAAACTTCTAAGTTATCGAATGTGTTTGGAACAGACCGCAGATGTTGTTCCGTCAGCCATTTTTCAAATTGAATTTTTGACTCGAAATTATTTCCCGTGTTTGGGAACTGATAGCTGAAATATACAAGTTCCTGCTTGTTTTCTGATAGAATCGGTTTGACGAGTTCGATATTTTTTTTAGCATCCGCTGCATAATCATCGAAATCCGTATCAGAAAATTTTAAATTGCTGTAACTGCCAATCCCGACTTCAAACCCCGCATCACGCCAGACTTTCACCGAAGCAGTTTGCGGCGGAAGCAGTTTGTAAAAGTCACTTCCCGAACCCTTAAAATCTTTGTCATAAAATTTAGAAACTTGCAAAAAACCAACTGCGGGAATATTATTCTGTTTTAATTTTTCAACCAGAAACGTTGTAATTCCGGCAGAATTTTTATCTTTTTCCGAAATCATATTCGACGAAGCGATCTTAAACCCGACAGCTATTTTCTTTTGATTACTCAATGTCCAACCTAATTTTTGTTTGACATTTGAACTACTGCTAGCCCAAAATACAGTTACGAAGAATGCCAAGATGAGCATTGATGCCAAACTCGCCGACCAAAGTGAATTTTGGAATCCGCTCCTCTTGGTTTTCTCTTTTTTTATAATTCTTTCGATTCGATTCATTAATTTACCTCCATTTGCCGCAACATTTAATTGCGGTTCGTTTTGTTTCGCCGTTAAGCGATACGCCTCTAAATTTGCCAACGCATTGGCATAAGTAAACCGTGCGTTTTCAAGCATTTGCAAAACGGCATCATCACACGCACATTCTCTTTCCTGACGAATTTTCGCTGAAATCCACCAAACACACGGATGATAAAAAAACAAAATTTCGACAAAACTCTGGATAAAATTAACCGGATAATCAAAGCGTTTAATATGCAGAAGTTCGTGAGCGATGACCGTTTCAAGCTGCGAGGGGTTCATCTGCAAAAAACAACTTGCGGGAACTAAGACCACGGGTTTGAGCCAACCGATGACCATCGGCGATCCGACTAAATTCGATTGCAGAAATTCAACGCTTTGATTGAGGTTTAATTTCCCCAAAAGTTCCGTAAATCTGACTTGCCATTGTAAATTCGGTTCGGAAATTTCTTTTGTTTTGTATTTATGCAGCTGCCAAAATCCGCCGGCAAAACGCAGTGAAAAAAGCAGAATGCCGATTAGCCAAAATGCAACAAGAATCGGCGAATAAGCGGAAAAAGTTTGCTCCAAACTATTTTGCCAAGTGCCGACGGCATTTGTTGTTTTTATATTTTTCGTGTCGGAAACTAATTTTCCGTTCAACGAATATTCTTCCAAATTCTCAAACTGTTTCTGCTGAGTTTGTTTGAATGTATTTGCTGAAATTATCTGTTGATTGCTCGTCTGAAATGAGAACTGCGAAATAAATGTTCCGACGGGCAAAAGCAAAGCTAAACTCAAAGCAAAAACCGCAACAAAATAACGCAAATTTGCTTTCGATCTTGAAATAAAACGCAATGTCAAAAAAAGCAAAATTGAAACAAAACCGATCTGCCAAACCGAATGCAAAAGCGTCCACGCGAGATTTTCAACCAACGCCGAATTTTGTAAAATTTCCAAAAACATTATTTCTCCTTCGCCTCCGATTCCGCCTGTTCGATCATCTCACGAATTTCCCGCATTTCTTCCGCACTGGTTACTTCATTTTCCAAAACCTGCTGCACGAGTTTTAATGCCGAACCGCCGAAAACTTTGTTCATAACTTCATTTAGCATCTGTTTGCCCGTTTCATTTTGTTTTATTTTCGCCCGATAAACGTGAGCCTTGTTTTCCTCATTTCGCTCAACTAAATCTTTTTCGTGCATAATTTGCAGCATTTTCAAAACGGTTGTGTAACTCGATTTTCTATGCAAATTTATCGCTTCAAAAACTTCCCGCACGGTCATTTCTCCGTTTTCCCACAGCACGGAAAGTATCTCCAGTTCGGATTTTGTCGGTTTCTGTTTTTTCATCAAAACCATTATCTACGAAACTTTTCGTAGATGTCAAGTCTTATTTGAAATTTTGTAATTTAAAGTTCAAACTTCAGTTAATGGCTTTTGAAACGGACTTTATTGTAATCGGCAGCGGAATCGCAGGACTTCGTGCGTGTATCGAGTTGGCAAAAAGCGGTGCAAATGTTTCGGTTTTGACGAAATCGAAAACAAGCGAATCTAACACCGAATATGCTCAGGGCGGAGTGGCGGTTGTTTTGTCGGATGATGATAATGCGGAATTGCACGAAGACGATACGCTGATTGCGGGTGCGGGTTTGTGCGATGCGAAGGCGGTTGAAATTCTTGTAACGGAAGGCACGAAATATATCAAACAACTTATCGAATGGGGAACGGAATTTGACCGTGAGGGCGGGAATTTGGTTTTTACGCGAGAAGCGGCACATTCGCGTCGGCGGATTTTGCACGCTCACGGAGATTCGACGGGAAAGGAAATCGTGCGGGCTTTGATCGCCCGTGCAAGACAGGAAAAAACGATAAATCTTTTGCCGTTTGCCCATACGGAAAGTTTGATCGTAAAAGATAAAAGATGCGTCGGTGTGCGGTATTTAGACCCGATTTTGAAAGCTCCGCGAGATATTTTTGCGAAAGCCGTAATTTTATGCACGGGCGGTGCAGGACAGCTTTATCAGCATTCGACAAATCCGCCTGTGGCGACGGGCGACGGGATGGCGATGGCATATTTTGCAGGGGCGGAGATTGCCGATATGGAATTCGTGCAGTTTCATCCGACGGCACTCAATTTAGAAAATGCTCCGAGATTTCTGCTCTCCGAAGCGATGCGTGGCGAAGGTGCGATTTTGCGAAATGCTCACGGCAAAAGATTTATGGGCGATTATGACGAGCGTCTGGAATTAGCACCGCGGGACATCGTTTCGCGTTCGATAGTTTCCGAAATGCGAAAGACGGGAACGCGGACGGTTTTTTTGGATATTACGGATAAAAGTGAAGAATTTTTAAAACATCGTTTTCCTAAAATTTATGAAACTTGTAAATATTTCGGCTTAAATATCGCAACAGATTTGATTCCCGTTTCACCCGCATCGCATTATACAATGGGCGGAGTCCGCACGGATTTATGGGGCAGAACAACGATTCCCGGACTTTATGCGGCGGGCGAGGTTTCCTGCACGGGAGTTCACGGGGCAAATCGGCTGGCATCGAATTCTTTACTCGAAGGTTTGGTTTTCGGGGCAAGGGCAGGGAAAGCCGCTGTTGAAGACAATTACGAATTACGAATTACGAATTACGAATTACGAGTTGCTGAGTCCAGAGTTCAGAATCCAAAGTCGGAACGAATTGCCACGGCTGTAAGCAAGCGTGTCAAGCGTGTGATGTGGGAACGGGTCGGAATTGTGCGTGATGCGGAATCTATGCAGAGGGCTTTATCGGAGTTCGAGCAAATTGAGAAAGCTAATTTATCAAAGGCTTCAAGAAATTTTATAACTCTGGCAATAATGGTGACGAAGGCGGCACTCTGGCGGGAAGAATCACGCGGCGGGCATTTTCGCTCGGATTTTCC